>NZ_JBIWJT010000003.1:0-271744 GCF_044765325.1 Embleya sp. NPDC127516
GCGGATCCCGCGCAGTCGTTCCAGCAGACCAAGGAACGCGTCAACCAACTGCACAGCGACGTGATCAAGGCCACCGACGCCGCCAACGGCGTCGAGGAGCAGATCACCAAGCAGCAGGGCACCGCGAACCAGACGCAGGCCCGGATCGCCGAGGAACAGGCCGCGCTGAACGCCCTGCGCGACCAGATCGGTGTCCTGGCGGCCAACCAGTACCGCAGCGGCGGCCTGCCGCCGTCGCTCTCGCTCGCGCTCAGCGGCGACCCCGAGGGTTACCTGCAGAAGTCGCAGATGATGTCCCAGCTCGACGGCCAGCAGGCCGCCAAGCTGAAGCAGATCGCGGCGCAGGCCCGAGTTCTCCAGCAGGACCGCACCGAGGCCTCCTCGCAGCTCGCGGAACTGGAGAAGCTGCGGACCGAGCTGAACAAGAACAAGGCCGACATCCAGGCCAAGCTCTCCGAGGCCCAGCGGCTGCTGAACACGCTCACCGAGCAGCAGAAGAAGGAAGTCCTCGACTCGGACGAGCACGCGGGCGACACCTCGCGTACGCCCGACCGCAGCTCGCGGGACAAGGAGAAGGACACCGCGCCGGCGACCAACATCCCGGCCTCCGGCCGGGCCCAGGCCGCGATCAGCTACGCGTTGGCGCAGATCGGCAAGCCGTACGTCTCCGGCGCCGAGGGCCCCGGCTCGTTCGACTGCTCCGGCCTGACCCAGGCGTCCTGGAAGGCGGCGAACGTCTCGCTCAGCCGCACCACCTGGACCCAGATCAACGACGGTCCCAAGATCGCCAAGAGCGCCCTCCAGCCGGGCGACCTGGTGTTCTACTACTCGGACAACCGGCACGTGGGCATGTACATCGGCAACGGCCAGATCGTGCACGCCCCGCGTCCGGGCAAGACCGTGACCAAGGCGCCGCTGGACTCGATGCCGTTCCTCGCGGCCATTCGACCCGGCTAGGCCCACGGGGACACCGGCGACACGTCGACGGCGCCCGTCCTCGGATTCGTTCCGAGGACGGGCGCCGTCGTGTGTGCCGGGGTATACCGCCGGTCCGGTCAGACCAGCCGGCGGTCGGTCGCCCAGCGGGTCAGCTCGTGCCGGTTGGAGAGCTGCAACTTGCGCAGTACGGCGGACACATGGGTCTCCACCGTCTTGACCGAGATGACCAGCCGCCGGGCGATCTCCTTGTACGCGTAGCCGCGCGCGATCAGCCGCAGCACCTCGCGCTCGCGCTGGGTGAGTCGGTCCAGGTCCTCGTCGATCGGCGGCACGTCGGTGGCCGCGAACGCGTCCAGCACGAAGCCCGCCAGACGCGGCGAGAACACCGCGTCGCCCTCGCCGACCCGGCCGATCGCGCGGATCAGCTCGTCGCCGGTGATCGACTTGGTCACATAGCCCCGGGCGCCGCCGCGGATCACCCCGATCACGTCCTCGGCCGCGTCCGAGACGGACAGCGCCAAAAAGCGCACGGCCGGGATCAACGACGCGCACTGGCGCAGCACCTCGACCCCGCCGCCGCCGGGCAGGTGCACATCGAGCAGGACCACCTCGGGACGGGTCTCGGTGACCACGGCCACCGCGCTCGCGACGTCGTCGGCCTCGCCGACCACCTCGACCGCCTCACCGATCTCGGCGCGCACGCCGGTCCGGAACATCCGGTGGTCGTCGACCAGGACCACCCGGGTACGCGGCGCGTCCTCGGGGTGCTCGGTGCTCGTCTCGGTGGCGTTCACGTGTTCGTCCTTCCCACAGCGGCCCGGCCGGCCTCGGCTCGGCGCATCTCCAGCTCGACCTCGGTGCCCTCGCCGGGTTCGCTGCGGATGTTCGCGGCGCCCCCGTTGCGGCGCATGCGCCCCAGCACGGACTCTCGCACACCGAGTCGGTCGGCGGGCACCGCGTCCGGGTCGAAGCCGGGTCCGCGGTCCCGCACGAAGACGGTGACCGTGTCCTCGTCGGCCTCGCCGAACACCGAGATCGCCGCGCCGCCCGCGTACTTCGCCGCGTTGACCATCGCCTCGCGCGCGGCGGCCAGCAGAGCGGCCAGCTTGTCGTCCACCGGGCAGTCGCCCACGGACACCACCTCGATCGACACGCCGTGCGCGTCCTCGACCTCGGCGGCGGTCGAGCGCAGCGCGGCGGCGAAGGTGCGATCCGGTTCCTCGCCGTCGGGGCGGTACAACCACGCGCGCAGCTCGCGCTCCTGCGCGCGGGCCAGCCGGGCCACCTCGCGCGGGTCGTCGACCTGACGCTGGATCAGCGTCAGCGTGTGCAGCACCGAGTCGTGCACGTGCGCGGCCACCTCGGCCCGCTCCTGGGCCCGGATCCGGGCCCGACGCTCGGCGCCCAGCTCGCGCGTCTGTCGCAGCAGATACGGGCCGAAGATGACCAGCAGCCCGACCAGGAGCAGCCCGGCCCCGCGCATCGCGGCCAGCGCGTCGCCGAGGCCGCCCCGGCCGAACGAGAAGAACACCAGACCGGCCAGCACCAGCGTGGCGCCGACGAAGGTGCGCAGCGCGCCGGCCACCCGGCTGCGCCCGTCCAGCGAGAACCACCGGTTGCGCTGCGACTCGTCCGCCTGGCGCCACAGCAGGATCACCCCGGGGCCGGCCACCAGCAGCGGCCAGATCCAGTCCCCGACCTTGCTTCCGCTCGTGGTCGCGCCCACGCCGGTGAGCATGGTCGCGGCGATCAGCACGATGATCAGGGCGAGTGCCTGATGCCGCTCCCGACCACGTTCGCGCGGTGGCGGGGTCGTGGCCCCCGCGCCCTGCGGTACGAAGATCCAAAAGGCCGCGTAGAGCGCGATCCCCAGACCCGCGAAGAACGCGAGCGCGACGAAGGCGACCCGCAGCAGCAGCACCTCGACACCGAGGTGCTCGGACAGACCACGCGCGACGCCGCCGGCGAACCGGTGGGAGGCGGCGCGCCGGAGCCGCGGGGTCGGCGGCACGGGCCGGACGGGCGCGGCGGGCGGGGGGTGGACGGCGGTCACACGACCGATCGTCACACGCCGGCAAGCCCCGACGCATCAGGGCTCGACCCTGATTCGCCCTCAGGGTCGAACCAGGGGCGGGCCAGGGCGGAGCCCGATGGGAACGGGGCGGCGGGAGCGCCACGATGGACCCATGAACGACGACATGAAACCCGGTATCTCGGCCGGCGACCGGGCCGGCGACGTCCCGGGCGGCCCTCCGGGGTCGTCCGCGGCGCCCACGACGACGCTTCGCCCGCAGCTCCTGCGCAGCACCGAGGACCGGATGGTCTCGGGTGTGTGCGGCGGCCTCGGCGAGCACTTCGGCCTCGACCCCGTGATCTTCCGCATCGTGTTCGCGGTGCTGTCGCTCTTCGGCGGGGTGGGCGTACTGGTGTACAGCCTGGGCTGGCTGTTCATCCCGGCCCGGGGCGAGGAACAGCCGCTGCTGCGGCGGATCCTCTCCAGGAAGTTCGACCACGGGGCATTGGCCGCCGCCGCGGTCGCCGTCATGGGGGTCGCCTTGTTCTTCACCTACCTGGACTCGGGCTTCGGTCCGTCCATCCCGCTGCTGATGATCACCGCCGTGGTGTTGTTCATGGTGTGGTCCGACACGAAGAAGAAGCACGAGGCCGCGGTCCGCACGGCCGGGGTCGTGGCGATGACGCCGGCTCCCACCCAGGTGGACGCCCGGCCGGAGGGCGCGACGGTGCCCGGGCCGCCGATGTGGTGGCAGGTGCCGGGCTCGGGGTCCGCGGAGGAGAACCGGCCCGCCTCGGCGCCGGAGCCGGTGCGGCCCAAGCGCCCGCGCTCGTGGCTGCGGTTGGCCACGCTGTCCGCGGCCACCGCCGCCGGCGGTCTGCTGTGGATCCTGGACCACACGGGGGCCGCGGACGTGACGCTCACCGTCGCGCTCGCGATCCTGCTCGGCATCGTCGGCCTGGGGCTGCTCGCGGGCTCCTGGTTCGGCCGGGCCCGGCTGCTGATCGTGCCCGCCGTCGTGCTCACCGCGCTGCTTGCCGCGGTCACCGCGATCACCGTGCCGCTGACCGGCCCGTCGGGTGAGCGCACCTATACGCCCACCTCGGTCTCGGCGCTGCCGACCTCGTACGAGCTGGGCGTGGGCACGATGGACATCGACCTGCGTCGGCTCGACCTCGGGGCCGGCGGCAGCGCGACGGTCAAGGCCCGGATCGGCGCGGGGCGGATCCAGGTCTGGGTGCCCAAGGACGTCACGGTGGTCTTCCGGGGCGGCGCCGACGTCGGCCAGGTGCGCACTCCGGCGGGCCGGGACGACGGCTACCGACCGCGGCGCGTGGAGACCACGGCTCCGGAGGCGGGGCCGGGGCGCGGGACGATCACGCTCGACCTGAAGGTCGGCGCGGGCGAGGTCGAACTGCTGAACGGCGACGACGGCCGGGAGCCCCGATGAGCGCGCCGACGGCCGACCCGATCGGCATCCGCAGAACCCGACAGTGCACCGCGACCCGGATGGAGGGCGATTTCCGATGAGGCTGAACAGGTACCGCTTCGACCCCATGGCCCTGATCGCGGGCGCGGTCTTCACCGGCATCGCGGTCGCCTACCTGCTGCGGGCGACCGGTGCCGTGTCGGTGAGCGCGCAGTGGGTCCTGGCCACCGCGGCGATCGGGGTGGGGCTGGCCGGGCTGGCGGGGGCGCTGTGGGCGCTGCTGCCCAAGGGCGGGCCGGAGCCGGTGGCGGCGTCGATGCCGCCGATGGCTCCCACGACGACTTCGCCGGAGTCGGTCGCGTCGTTCGAGCCGGGAGCCTCGTCGGAGCCGACCGCGTCGTTCGCATCGAGCGCGTCGCTCGAGCCGCCGGTTTCGCTCGGGTCGACCGCTTCGCTCGCGGTCCACGATGTGAGCGAGGACCTCGCCGAGCCGCACGCCGACGACACGGCCGAGAACGCACCCGGGGCCGAGGCGGCGGGGGACGCGCCGGGCGAGGCCGACACCGGGGACGACCGCCCCGACCCGGAGCCGCCGACGGTGGACCTGGGCAAGTAGGCGCCGGCGGGTACGAGCGCGCGGGGGGCCGACGGCCCCCCGCGCGCTCGTCGTGTCCGCGTTCAGCCGCGTCCGTGCGGCGTGAGCCACAGCGCCGCGTCCGGCCCCTTGGGTACGACGCCGGTCGGGTTGATCATGTCGTGGGTGACGTAGTAGTGCCGCTTGATGTGGTCGAAGTCGACCGTGTCGCCGAAGCCTTCGGTCTGGAACAGGTCGCGGGCGTAGGCCCACAGGACCGGATACTCGGTCAGCTTGCGCAGGTTGGTCTTGAAGTGGCCGTGGTAGACCGCGTCGAAGCGGACCAGCGTGGTGAACAGCCGGATGTCCGCCTCGGTGATCGTGTCGCCGACCAGGTAGCGCCGCCCGGCCAGCCGCTCCTCCAGCGCGTCCAGGCGGGCGAACAGCGCGTCGAACGCGGCCTCGTAGGCCTCCTGCGTGGTCGCGAACCCGCAGCGGTACACGCCGTTGTTGACGTCCCGGAAGACGTCCGCGTTGATCGCGTCGATCTCGGCGCGCAGCGGCCGCGGGTACAGGTCCGGCGCGCCGGCGCGGTGCAGCGCGGTCCAGCGGGTGGCGAGGTCCAGGGTGATCTGCGGATAGTCGTTGGTGACCACGTGCCCGGCCCGCAGGTCGATGATCGCGGGCACGGTCACCCGGCCGGCGTAGGTCGGGTCACTGGCCCGGTAGGCGTCGGCGAGGAAGGCCAGTCCGGTGGCCGGATCGCGCCCGTCGGGGTGATTGGTGAACCGCCAGCCGGTCTCGTCCCGGATCGGGTCCACGACGGACAGCCCGAGCGCGTCCTCCAGCCCGAGCAGGCGCCGCACGATCACTGCCCGGTGCGCCCAGGGACACGCCAACGACACGACCAGCTGGTATCGGCCGGCCTCCGGGTCGGGACGTCCGGTGAACCGATTGGCCTGCCGGACGAACTCCCCGCGCTTTCCCGTCTCGGCCGCGAACTGCGGCTCGGAAGTGGTCATGCGTCCACGGTAGATCGCCGGGGCCCGGACCGGCGGGCGGCGAGCCGACGCCGGCCCGACGGGCCCGCCGTCAGGTCGGGTCGAGGCCGTTCGCGCGGAGCCAGGGGAGCGGGTTGATCGGGGCGCCGCCGCCCGGGCGCACCTCGAAGTGCAGGTGCGGACCGGTGCTGTTGCCGGTGTCGCCGCTGTAGGCGATCACGTCACCCGCCTTGACCGGGCCGGAGCGGATCTTGGCCCGGGTCAGGTGGCAGTACCAGAACTCGGTGCCGTCCTTGGCGGTCAGGATCACCATGTTGCCGTAGGCCGAGTTCACCTCGGTGCGCACCACGCCGTCCATCACCGCGAACACCGAGGTGCCCAGGTCCACCGGGAAGTCGATGCCGGTGTGGGTGTGCGCCCAGCGCGAGCCGGAGGAGCCGAAATAGGCGCTGAGGCCGCGCTGAGTGACCGGGAGGAAGTACTTGGGCCTGAGGGACTCCTTGCGCTGGCGCTCGGCTTCCTGGGCCCGCTGAGCCTCTTCCTGGGCCCGCCGGGTCTCGTCCTGACGCTCCTGGAGGGAGATCCGGGTCTGCGCGCGGCTGGCACGCTCGGCGAAGTCCTCTGCGCCGACCTGGAGATCCACCAACTGCTTGTCCATCGGCGACATCAACGGCAGGTCCTCGCCGCCCGCCACCGGGTCCGCGTCCTTGGTCTCGGCACCCGCGGTGTGCAGGCCGCCGATCGCGGCGACGGCCATCGCCGCCGCGCCCATCACCGCGAGCGGCGCGCCGGCGGTGAGCGGGAGCGCGCGTTTGCGCTTGACCTTGGCCTTGGCCGGGCTCTCCTTCGGTCGCGTGTCCGCGGCCGGCCGGTCCTGTCGCCGACTCCGCTCGTCCGGCTCGTCGGCCGCGTCGTCGTCCGGCTCGACCTCGTTGTCGGTGCGGGCCGGCACGCTGTCGCCGTGGTCACCGAGATCGAAGGCGGGCTCGATCGGCGCGGGCGTCGTGCCGTCGTCGAACAGGTCCGTCGTCGAGCGGTTGCCACCGGACCACATGTCGGCGTCGTCGCGCACCGGGACGGGGGAGAACCAGGTGTCGGACTCCCACGCGGCGGTGTCCGAAGCGGCGTACCACATACCGGTGTTCGAGCCGTTGTCCCAGGACGGGTCGACGTACGGCGCGGCCGGCGCGTCCTGGACCGCGGTGTCGGTCACCGCCCAGGCCCGGGTCTGCGTCTGCGCGTCGTAGGCGGCGTACCCGCCGCTGTCCGGGACCGCCGCGTAGCCGTACGTGCCGGAGCCGTCGTAGCCGGTCACGGCGTCGTAGCCGCCCGAGACGGCGGCGTGCGCGCCGCTGTCGTACCCGTCCGACGACCCGCCCGGGATCGCCCGGCCGTACGCGTCGTAGCCCGACACCGAGGCGTATCCCGAGGCGTCGTAGGCGGGTTGGTACCCGGACGCGTCGTAGCCCGAGGAGCCGTAGGCCGAGGTGTCGTGGCCGGGCGTGGCGTAGCCCGCGGGATCGTGGTTCGTACCGGCGTACGTCGCCGTCGCGTCGTAACCGTCGTACGACGGAGCCTGCGCGCTCCAACCGCCCGAGGAATCGACCGCCGGGTAACCGCCGTTCGTACCGGCCGGGTACACGTTCGCGTCGTACCCCGAGGTCTGGCCGTATCCCTGGTCGTAGCCGCCCTGGAACGAGCCGGACGGGCCGTAGGGGGAGTACGCACCCTCGGCGTCCGGAACGTAGCGACCCTGCTGATCCTCGCTCGGATAGCGAACGTCCGTCACCTACGTCGCCTTCGTCTCGGGGGCTGGTCGGAATCGGACTGTAGTGCTCTTGACGTTCGCAGGACAATCCTCGCGATGAGAACCGCAGGTCAGGCCGCCGAGCGGGTGACGAGGTCCGGCGGCGTCGAAGCCGGTCGCACGGCCGTGGGCGCGGCGTCGCGCCCGATCGGGCGCACGGTGCAGAGCAATCGGGTGATCTCCGCCGACACGGGCGCGTGCACGGTCGGTGTGACATGCCCGGCACCGGGAACCAGGACGTTCACCGCGTCCGGGTCCGGGTGGTCGATCGCGCCCGACCACAACGGCAGTACGAACGGATCCAGGCCGCCCCGGTAGGCCACGAAACGCGTCGCGCAGCCGGGCGCCGGCCCCGCCGGCGCGGCGATCGGCGCGCCGGCCGGGAGCAGTTCCCGGACCAGCGGGTGCGCGCTGAGCAACCGTGCTGTGCGGGTGCCGCCGTGCGGGGTGCCCAGGGTCACCACGGTGCGTACCAGCGCGTCGCCGCCGAGCAACTGGGCGTGGTAGCGGGCGATCAGGCCGCCGAGGCTGTGGCCGATCACATGCACACCGGTCGCGCCGTCACGTGCGCACACCTGCTCGATGTACCGGCCCGGCAGTGCCGCCTTGCCCGCCACGTCGCCGCCGACAGGGTTGTGGTTGACCGCGTGTACGTCCGCACCCGCGCGCAGCAGCGACCGGCGCAGCGGGCCGAAGATCGAACGGTTGTCGGCCGGCCCGTGCACGAGCACCACCGGGAGCCGCTCGCCGGCCTCGATCGGCGCCGGGTCGGCCCGCCCGCCGGTCCCGCGACGGGCGGTCGGGCGCGTCGGCAGCAGGCCGCCGGGGTGGCGGGCGAGGTGTCCGGCGATCAGCACGACCTCGCGCGCCGCGCCACGCAGGATCGCGGCGGGCGGCAGTACGGGGGCGGGGCGGTCGGGAGCGGGGGACGCGAGCGCCATGCGGGCCTCCGGGTGGCGACGCGGGACGGGCCCGGCGGCTGTGGCGCGCGAGGCGCCTACCGACGGTCGCGAACCGCCTACTGGTGGGTATCCCCGACGACACGCGGACGAAGCGGTGGGTTCATCGACATGACGGTCATTCAGGGTCTCTGTTGCCAAAGGGACTTCGCCCGGCGGGTGCTCGTCCCGGGGACCACCCCGGGCGGCCCGCCCCGGTCGGGGGTTACGCTCCGGGCGAGGGCTTCGCGATGTACATGGAGGCAGTGATGGGTGTTCCCGGACCGATCAGGATCGTGGTGGCCAAGCCCGGTCTCGACGGGCACGATCGCGGCGTCAAGGTGGTCGCCCGAGCGCTGCGCGACGCGGGCTTCGAGGTGGTCTACACCGGATTGCACCAGACCCCGGTCCAGATCGTGGAGACGGCCATCCAGGAGGACGCCGACGCGATCGGCCTCTCCGTGCTCTCCGGAGCGCACATGACGCTGTTCGCCAAGGTCATCGAGTTGCTCAAGGAGCGCGAGGCGGAGGACATCCTGGTCTTCGGCGGCGGGATCATCCCGGAGGAGGACGTCCCGGAGCTCGAGCGGATCGGCGTCGCGGCGGTCTTCACGCCGGGCGCGCCGACCACCGACATCGTCGACTGGGTGCGCGCGCACGTGGCGACCACGCCCGCCTGACCGGGCACTTCGCCCGGATCAGGACAACCGGCGGTCGGGTTCGGCCGGCACGTACACACGTGTCGGTGCGGGCCCGTACCGTGACCGTCATGCTGGAACGGTGGACCGCGGAACAGGTGCTGGCTCTCGCTCCCGACGCGGCGTCACGCAAGGCCGGGAGCAAGCTGGCGACAGCACACCCATGGTCGGCCGCAGGTGCCACGACCTTCGCCGGCGGGGGCGGTGCGGTGTGGGGCGTGTGCGCGGGAAGCGGGTCGACGCCCTACCGCACGGTGGTCGACTTGAGCGGACCCGCGTCGCAATGCTCGTGTCCCAGCCGCAAATTCCCGTGCAAGCACGTGCTCGGGCTGCTGCTCCTGTGGGCGGCCGACCCGACGGCCGTGCCCGCCGACGCGGGAGCCCCGGACTGGGCGGACGTGTGGTTGACCGGGCGGCGGGAGCGGGCCGGGAAGGCCGCGTCGGCCGGATCCGCGCCGGCCGACCCCGTCGCGGCCCGACGGCGGGCCGAACAGCGCGCGGCGCAGGTGGCCGAGGGCGCCGAGCGGTTGCGCCGCTGGCTGGCCGACCGGGTCCATCAGGGCCTGGCGGGCACCGAGCGCGAGGGGTACGCCATGTGGGACGGCATCGCCGAGCGCATGGTCGACGCCAAGGCACCGGGGTTGGCGGCCCGGTTGCGCGCGGCCGGCGCGATACCGGCATCCGGGGCGGAGGGCTGGCCGGGCCGACTGCTCGAGGACTACGCCGAGTTGTGGCTGCTGCTGCGCGCCCACGAACACGCCGACGACCTGGACCCGTCCCTGGCGGCCGGGCTGCGGGCGCGGATCGGCTGGACCGTGGACGCGGAGGACGTGCTGCGCAAGGCCCGGGAGGCGGGCACGGTGGTGCGGGATCGCTGGCTGGTGCTGGGCAGCCGGGACAGTGTGGACGGCAATCTGACGGAGCGTCGGATCTGGTTGCGCGGCACGGAATCCGGTCGGCCGGCGCTGGTGCTGGCCTTCGGGCCGCAGGGCCGCGCGCCGCAACTGGCCCTGCCGGTGGGCCGATCGATCGAGGCCGACGCCGCCTTCCACGACGACGCGGTGCCGCTGCGGGCGGCGTTGGGCGAGCGGAGCGGCGCGTCGTTGGAGGGCACGGAGCCGGCGGGGGTCGGGCCGGAGGAGGCCACCGTGGGCTACGCCGAGGCGTTGCGCAGCGAACCGTGGCTGGAGGCCTGGCCGGTGGTGTTGGCCGACGTGGTCGCGGTGCCGGAGCCGATGGGCTGGCGGATCGCGGGAGCGGACGGCTTCTGGCTGCCGGTGGACCGCGCGCGGACCGGCGAACAGGCGCTGTGGCGGCTGTCCGCGATGTCGGGCGGCGCCGGGCTGACCGTGTTCGGCGAGTACGGCGCGCGCGGGTTCGTCCCGGTGACCGCGTGGCACGAGGGCCAGGCCGTGCAGTTGTAGCCGGTCGCGCGGCTCGGCCCGGGTGCGGGACGGCGCCTCGGCGGCCGGCGGCGCCTCGGCGCGCGGTGCGCGGGATCGGTCCGGAAGGGCCCGGAGACCATCGGCGGTGTGTCGGTCGGCGTTGCCGATCGGCCTGTGCGGAAGGGGAGTTCGGATGCGGGTGGCGGATCCGGTGTGGGACGACCTGGTGTCGGCGGCGTTGGTGGGCACCGGACGGCGACCGGCCGCGGAACTACCCGCGCGGGACGCGCTGGGCACACTGGCCGCGCGGGTGGACCGGGCGGACGAAGCGGTGCGGCTGCTCGACCTGGCCGCGATCGTGATGGTGCATCGGCGTGCGGGCCGGCGAGCCCCCGCGGGTGCGCCGCCGGCGCCGTGCACCGAGGTGGACCCCCGGCCGGCCGTGCCGGAGCCGGCCCGGGCGCGGCTGCGGATCCTGCTCGAGGGCGACGGGATGGACTTCCTGCCCGAGTGGCTCGCGCTGGCCCGCGCGGCCGGACTGCGCGCGCCGGAATCCGAACTGCCGGCGTTGTTGACCGCCGCCCGCTCGCGGACCGACCTGCGCGAGACCGTGGCCGACCTGGCCGGACCGCGGGGACGCTGGCTGGCCGGGCTCAATCCGGAGTGGGTGTGGCTGACCCGGATCGCGGCCGGTGCCATCGACGATCCGGTCGAGCAGTGGCGACACGGACGGTTCGGTGAGCGGCTCGCGGCGTTCGAGGTGCTGCGCGGCGACGATCCGGACGCGGCCCGGGGGCTGTTGGCCCAGGTGTGGCACGCCGAGCCGGCCGAGGACCGCTCGGTGCTGGTGGCGGCGCTGCGCACCGGGTTGTCGGGCGGCGACGAGGCGTTCCTGGAGCAGGCCCTGGACGATCGGGCCAAGGTGGTGCGGGTGGCCGCCGCGCGGTTGCTCACCGAGTTGCCCGGTTCGGCCTTCGTGGCCCGGATGCGTGAGCGGGCGCTGGCCTGTCTGCGGCCCGGCGGCGCGGGTCGGGTGCTGGTGGTGCCGCCGAGCGAGTGCGACGAGGCGATGCTGCGGGACGGCATCGCGGAGACCTCGCCGACCGGGCGCGAGGACCACTCGTGGTGGCTGGGCGAGATCGTCGCGGCCACGCCGCTCGGGGTGTGGCGGGAGGTGTTCGGGGCGAGCCCCGAGGAGATCGTGGCCCGCCCGCTGCCGCGCCGTTTCGTGGAGGACGTCCGGGAGGGCTGGGCCCGCGCGGCCGTGCTCCAGCGGGACGTCGCCTGGGCCCGGGCGCTGGCCGGGCGCGGCGCGCCCACCCGGCTGCTGACCGTGCTGCCGGCGGCCGAGTGCGCCGAACAGGTGGCCCGGCACATCGCCGCGCACGGGCTTTCCGAGGCCCTGCAACTGCTGACCAACTGCCCGGCGCCATGGCCGGACACGCTGGGCGACGCGGTCCTGGACGCGCTCGCGAGCGCGGCCGAGGGCGGCGGCTACCCCTGGAGCTTCAGCGGTGCCCGCGACGTGGCCGGCCGCGGCCTGGACCCGAGCACGATCGACCGGGTGGAGCACCTGGCCGAGGGAGAGGGCGAATGGCCCAAGGCCTTCCGCGCCCTGGCCGACACCCTGCGCTACCGGGCCACGATGCGCGCGGAACTCCTGGGCGGCTGAACCTCGGGCGCCCTCGGCCCGGACGCCCGGTGGTCGACCGGGCGGCCGAATCATTCGTCCGGGTGGACCGCCCGTCGTCCCCTCCTCGGCGGACCTCGCCGCGAGAGGATCGGCGGGTGACCGACGACGCGGATCAGATCGACCCACTGGCGAACCTGCGCCTCACCGCCCTGCGGATGCTGCGCGACTCCGGCGAGTTTCCCGAGAGCGTGCGGTGGGAGGCGTCTCCGGCGGGCCTGGTCATGCAGGCATCGCCGGACTGGGAGCATGCCCGGATCCTCACGGGCCTGCGCCATCTGCTCGAACCCTCGCTTCCGGCCGAGATCCTGGTGCTGGAGGGTGTTGCCTTCGTGGTGGGCGTCGGCACCGAGCGCACACCCGACCTCGTCGTCCTCGATCCCCGAAAGAAGGCCGAGTTCCGGGACGGCCACGCGTTGTCCGCGTCCGGGGTCTGGATGTTCGTCGAGGTGACCTCGGACAGCACGCGCCGCGTCGACGTGCGGGAGAAGCCCGGCGAGTACGCACGAGCCGAGGTGCCGGTGATGCTGATCGTGGATCGGCACAAGCACGAGGTGATCGTGCACTTCGAGCCGGTCGACGGGCGCTACACGTTCACCGAGCGAGTGCGGGCGGGCGCCGCGGTGCGCCTGCCCGAGCCGTTCGACGCGACCGTCGAGACCGGGTTCCTGCTCGAACACCTGTGAGATCGGCGGCCCCGAACGTGTCGGACCCGGGCGGCAGGATGGGGTCTGTTCGGGTTTGTTCGAGCCCTGGGGGAGCGCTGTGACCATGTCCGCCGAACCGGTTGAGCAGAGTGTCCTGCGGGCGCACGCCGAGGACGCGTTCGCCGCCGAACTGGCCGCGCTCGCCGCCGCCGACGAGCGGCCCCGGCCGCCGCGCTGGAAGCTTTCGCCGTGGGCGGTGGCCACCTACCTGCTGGGCGGCACACTCGCGGACGGCACGGTGATCTCGCCCAAGTACATCGGCCCCCGGCGGATCGTCGAGGTCGCCGTCACCACGCTGGCCACCGACCGCGCGCTGCTGCTGCTCGGCGTGCCGGGCACGGCCAAGACGTGGGTGTCCGAACACCTTGCCGCCGCCGTGTGCGGCGACTCCACGCTGCTGGTCCAGGGCACCGCGGGCACGCCCGAGGAGGCCATTCGCTACGGCTGGAACTACGCACAACTGCTCGCGCACGGGCCCAGCCGCGAGGCGATGGTGGCCGGCCCGGTGATGCGCGCGATGAGCCGCGGGCAGGTCGCCCGGGTCGAGGAACTGACCCGCATACCGGCGGACGTACAGGACTCGCTGATCACCATCCTGTCCGAGAAGACCCTGCCGGTACCGGAGTTGAACGACGAGGTCCAGGCCGTGCGCGGGTTCAACCTGATCGCCACCGCCAACGACCGCGACCGGGGCGTCAACGAGCTGTCGTCCGCGCTGCGCCGCCGGTTCAACACCGTGGTCCTCCCGTTGCCCGCGACCGCGGACGCCGAGGTGGACATCGTCAGCCGCCGGGTGGCCCAGCTCGGCTCCTCGCTCGATCTGCCGCCGGTGGCCGCCGCCGAGGCCGAACTGCGGCGCGTGGTCACGGTGTTCCGCGAACTGCGCGGCGGTCTGACCGAGGACGGCCGGACCAAGCTGAAGACCCCGTCCGGGACGCTGTCCACCGCCGAGGCGATCTCGGTGGTGACCGGCGGCCTCGCACTGGCCGCGCACTTCGGCGACGGCGTACTGCGCTCGGCGGACGTGGCCGCGGGCATCGTGGGCGCGGTGGTCAAGGACCCGGCCGCGGACACCCTGGTCTGGCGCGAGTACCTGGAGACGGCGGTGCGGCCGCGGGCCGACTGGCAGGACTTCTACCGGGCCTGCCGCGACGCGGACCGTGCCTGATGCCCACCCCCGCGCCCGAACCGCCGATCCTGCTCGGCGTCCGGCACCACGGCCCCGGGTCGGCCCGGGCCGTCGCCGCCGCGCTCGCGCAGGTCGAGCCGGACATCGTGCTGATCGAGGGCCCGCCCGAGGCGGACGTCCTG
This sequence comes from Embleya sp. NPDC127516, assembly GCF_044765325.1. Taxonomy (NCBI): domain Bacteria; kingdom Bacillati; phylum Actinomycetota; class Actinomycetes; order Kitasatosporales; family Streptomycetaceae; genus Embleya; species Embleya sp. NPDC127516. The sequence continues at coordinate 14,494 of NZ_JBIWJT010000003.1, forward strand.
CTCTCCTTCGCCGCAGACCCCGACATGCGACCGCCGGTCGCCCTGCTCGCGCACGCCGTCGACGATCCGGCGCAGGCCGGATTCTGGCCGTACGCCGACTTCAGCCCCGAGTGGGTGGCCATCCGGTACGCCGGCGCACACGGCGTACCCATCCGGTTCATCGACCTGCCGGTCGCGGTCTCCTTCACGCTCGACCGGGCCCGCCGCGAACGCGCGGCCGACGACCCGCCCCGGGACACCGAGGCCGCGCCCACGCCGCCGCGCCTCGACCCGATCGCGGAGCTGGCCCGACTGGCCGGCCAGGACGACCCGGAGCGCTGGTGGGAGGACGTGATCGAGCACCGGCTGCCCACCGGCGGGGACGCGCTGACCCCGTTCGCGGCACTCGCCGACGCGATGGCCGCGCTGCGCGAGGACGAACCCACGCCCGCCCCCGCCCCCGTCTCCGGGGCCGAGCCCGACGTCGAGCGGCTGCGCGAGGCGTACATGCGCCAGTGCGTGCGGTCCGCGCGCCGTGCCGGACATCGCCGGATCGCCGTGGTGTGCGGCGCGTGGCACCTGCCCGCGCTCGCCGCGCCGGTCTCGGCCGCCGCCGACCGCGCGCTGCTCGCGCCGCACCGGGCCAAGGTCAAGGTGGAGAGCACATGGGTGCCGTGGACGCACCGCCGACTCGCGCACAGCTCCGGCTACGGAGCGGGCGTCGCCTCGCCCGGGTGGTACCGACACCTGTACGCGAGCACCGACGAACGCGAGCTGCTGCCACGCTGGTTCGTGCGGATCGCGTCGCTGCTGCGCGACGCCGGCCACCCGGTGTCCTCGGCGCACGTGATCGAGGCCACCCGGCACGCGAGCGCGCTGGCCGCGCTGCGCGATCGGCCGTTGGCCGGCCTGGACGAGACGATCGAGGCGGTCCGCGCGGTGATGTGCGACGGCGTCACCGGGCCGCTCGCGCTGGTCCACGACGCGCTCGTGGTGGGCGACGTGATCGGCGAGGTGCCCGACGCGGTGCCCGCCGTACCGCTCCAGCGCGACCTGTCCCGCGAACAGCGCCGTCTGCGGCTGCGGCCCGAGCCCTCGGCCCGCGAACTCGAACTCGACCTGCGCAAACCCTCGCACGCCGACCGCAGCCGACTGCTCAACCGACTCGCGCTGCTGGACGTGCCGTGGGGCGTGCCGGCTCGGGCCCGGGAGGGCAAGGGCACCTTTCGCGAGACCTGGCGCCTGGACTGGCAACCGGAGTTGGCGATCCGGGTCGCCGAGGCGGGCGTGTGGGGAACCACCGTGGTCGCCGCCGCCGCGGCCCGCACGGCCGACCTGGCGATCCGGGCCGAATCGCTGGCCGACGTGACCGACGTCGCCGAGCGCTGCCTGCGAGCCGACCTGCCCGGCGCGCTGCCGCTGATCATGCGCGTACTGGAGCAACGCGCCGCGTTGGACACCGACGTGAGCCGACTCGCCGAGGCACTGCCGGGCCTGGTGCGCGCGCTGCGCTACGGCGACGTACGCGGCACCGACACCTCCGCGCTGGGCACCGTGGTGGCCGGTCTGGTGGTCCGGATCTGCGTCGGGTTGCCGCCCGCCTGCGCGGGCCTGGACGAGGACGGCGCCAAGGCGATGCGCCGACGCCTGGACGACGTGCACGCCGCCGTGCAACTGCTGCCCGACGAGCAACAGTTCGAGTGGCACGCGACCCTGGACCGGCTCGCCGACCGGGAGAACCTGCCCGGCCTGCTCACCGGCCGAGCCACCCGGCTGCTCCTGGACCTGGGCCGGCTCGACCCGGAGGCGGCCGCCCCGCGCCTGGCCCGGGCGCTGACCCGAGGCGTCCCGCATCGCGAATCGGCCGCCTGGATCGAGGGCTTCCTGGCCGGCGGCGGCATGCTGCTCGTGCACGACGAACGCCTGCTCGCGCTGGTCGACGAGTGGATCACCGGCACCCCCGACGACCTGTTCACCGAGATCCTGCCGCTGCTTCGACGCACCTTCACCACCTTCGCCGCGGCCGAGCGCCGAATGCTGGGCGAGCGGGTCCGCACCCCGGCGCACGCCGCCGTACAGGCCGCGACCGCCGACCTGTTCGACACCGCGCGCGCCGACGCCGTACTGCCGTTGCTGGCCGGGATCCTCGGCCTCGAACGCCGAGAGGCGGCCACCCGATGAGCGAGAGCACGAGCGACGAGCGACTGCGCCGCTGGCGCCTGGTGCTGGGCGGCGACGCGGACGGCACCGGCTACGGCCTGACCGGCCAGGACACCCGGATCGACCGGGCCCTGGCCGCGCTCTACCGCCCGGGAAACCCGGCCCCGCGCGGCAGCAGGCGCGGCACCGGCCCACGCGCCGCCGGCCTGGGCGCCTCCGCCCCGTCGGTGGCCCGCTGGCTCGGCGACATCCGCGAACACTTCCCGGCGGGCGTCGTACAGATCCTGCAGCGGGACGCGATCGAGCGGCTCGACCTGACCCGGCTGCTTCTGGAACCGGAGATGCTGGCCGCCGTCGAACCGGACGTGCACCTGGTCGGCACGCTGCTCGCGCTCAACAAGCTGATGCCCGAGGCCACCAAGGAGGCCGCCCGCGCGGTGGTCCGCACCGTCGTCGACGACCTGGAGCGCCGGGTCGCGCAGCGCACCACGAGCCTGGTCCAGGGCGCGCTGGACCGGGCGACCCGGATCAACAGGCCGCGGCACCACGACATCGACTGGAACGCCACGATCAAGGCCAACCTCAAGCACTACCAGGCCGAACACCGCACGATCGTGCCGGAGCGCCTGGTCGGCTACGGCCGGCAGCGGCACGGCGTGCGCAAGGACGTGATCCTGTGCGTCGACCAGTCCGGCTCGATGGCGGCCTCGGTGGTCTACGCGTCGGTGTTCGGCGCGGTGCTGGGCTCGATGCGCTCGCTCCGGACCTCGCTGGTCGTCTTCGACACGAACGTGGTCGACCTCACCGGGCAACTGGACGACCCGGTGGACGTGCTGTTCGGCACCCAACTCGGCGGCGGCACCGACATCAACCGCGCGCTGGCCTACTGCCAGTCCCTGATCACCCGACCCGCGGAGACGGTCGTCGTGCTGATCAGCGACCTGTACGAGGGTGGTGTCCGCGACGGGATGTTGCGTCGCGCGGCGGCCATGCAGGCGGCCGGCACCTCGTTCGTCACCCTGCTTGCCCTCTCCGACGAGGGCGCCCCGGCCTACGACCACACCAACGCGGCAGCCCTGGCCGCTCTCGGCAGCCCCGCCTTCGCGTGCACTCCCGACCTGTTCCCGGAGGTGATGGCGGCGGCGATCCAGGGCCTGCCACTCCCGATCCCGGAGCCGTAGCGTCCGGGCCGACGTGTCACGCCGGTTCCCCGGGTGGGGGCAGGACCATCCAGAGCCCTGGAACGTCAGGTCAAGGCAGCGGTGTCCAGGGCGGGGAGGTCGTCGGGGAGTCGCAGCTTTTCGCCGAGCGCCACCGGGTCGGCGGATCGATAGTAGGATTCCTCGCCCCGATCCACCGGGTCCGAGTGGCAGACGGCCAACCTCTTCTGTCGGTCGATGAGGACGTAGATGGGGATACCGGCACGGGCGTACGTGCGGTACTTCCCCTCTCGGTCCACCTTCCCGTTGCTGGGAGACGTGATCTCACCGGCGAGGTGGACCATGCTCGCCGGATACCAGCCGTCGTGACTGGTGCGGTAAGCCTCATCGGAGTCGTTCGGCAGACGGTACGGAATCACGAAATCCGGGATGAAGGCGCCGGTTACGTGCCTTTCCCCGGCCGGTTCCGAGCAGTATCCGTTGCCGATCAGAGCCAAGTCGACGCCTGCCATCCGCAACTGAACGATCAGTTCGACGGCCCAGCGATTGTGCTGGTCGTTTGCCGGCGGTGTCATGTGATAGTTCCCCTCGATGAACTCCACGCGCACGCCCTTCGGGGCCGCCAGCGTTGCGATGAACGCGGTGGGCCGCGTGGTGAAGACATCGAGCGGCGAGGCGATCCCCGGCTCGTGGGCGAGCGCCGTCATCTCGACTCCTTCTTCGGGACTGGGTTGCGTGTCCATGCTGTCCGCTCCGTTCGTCCGTCTGTCGGGATTCCCTGTAAGTGTGATTGTCGGCCGCAGGGCTTCGGCGTGGGATGGGACACATTGCCGCGATCACGGTCCGTTTCGGTGTGTTCCCTGTGTCACGGTGGAACAGGCCTAAACGGGCGGATCTCGACACCCGGCAGGGTTGGTTTCGAGCTTTGCTCGCGGAGTGTGATCAAGACCCTGATTCGGGGCCCGCGCTCTTGCCCGATAACCTGCCAGGCGGATCAGCTACGCGTGCGGACGCCGTCCACCAGAGTCTGGGGGCGAGCCTGCCGGACCCTGCGCGACGACGGACGCGGCTGCGCATGTTCCGCATATCCGATCGCGATCACAAGGACGGACCCGCGTGGACCTGTTCGAGTACCAGGCGAGGGATCTCTTCGCTAAGCACGGTGTGCCGGTTCTGCCCGGTGAAGTCGTCTTCACGCCGGAGGAGGCACGGGCCGCCGCCGAGCGCATGGGCGGCAAGGCCGTTGTCAAGGCGCAGGTGAAGGTCGGTGGCCGCGGCAAGGCCGGTGGCGTCAAGCTGGCGTTCAGCACCGACGAGGTCGTCGAGAAGACCGAGCAGATCCTCGGCCTCGACATCAAGGGCCACATCGTCAAGAAGGTCATGCTGGCCGGGCTGGCCAAGCCGGTGGACGAGTACTACGTCTCGTTCCTGCTCGACCGTACCAACCGCACCTTCCTGGCGATGGCGTCGGTCGAGGGTGGCGTCGAGATCGAGGTCGTCGCCGAGGAGAACCCCGACGCGCTCGCCAAGATCCCGGTCGACGCGATCGAGGGCGTGACCGAGGCCAAGGCCCGCGAGATCGTCGAGGCGGCGAAGTTCCCGGCCGAGCTGCACGACCAGATCGTGGCGACCCTCAAGACGTTGTGGACCGTCTTCGTCGAAGAGGACGCCACGCTCGTCGAGGTCAACCCGCTGATCAAGTCCGAAGAGGGCAAGATCATCGCGCTGGACGGCAAGGTCTCGCTGGACGAGAACGCCGACTTCCGCCACCCCGACCACGAGGCGCTCGAGGACAGGGACGCGGCCGACCCGCTGGAGGCGGCGGCCAAGGCCAAGGGCCTGAACTACGTCAAGCTCGACGGCTCGGTCGGCATCATCGGCAACGGCGCGGGCCTGGTCATGTCCACGCTCGACGTGGTCGCGTACGCCGGGGAGAACCACGGCGGCGTGAAGCCGGCCAACTTCCTCGACATCGGCGGCGGCGCGTCCGCCGAGGTGATGGCGAACGGCCTGGAGATCATCCTGGGCGACGCCGACGTCAAGTCGGTGTTCGTCAACGTCTTCGGCGGCATCACCGCGTGCGACGCGGTCGCGAACGGCATCGTGCAGGCGCTCGAACTGCTCGAGCAGAAGGGCGAGGCGGTCACCAAGCCGCTCGTCGTGCGTCTGGACGGGAACAACGCGGAGCTGGGTCGGCAGATCCTGACCGACGCGAACCACCCGCTGGTCCAGCAGGTGGACACCATGGATGGCGCGGCCGAGCGGGCCGCCGAGCTCGCTGCCGCGAAGTAAGGGAGACCGACCCAGCATGGCTATCTTCCTGACCAAGGACAGCAAGGTCATCGTCCAGGGCATGACCGGCTCCGAGGGGATGAAGCACACCCACCGGATGCTCGCCTCCGGGACGAACATCGTCGGTGGCGTGAACCCGCGCAAGGCCGGCACCACGGTCGACGTGGACGGCACCGAGGTACCGGTATTCGGCACCGTGGCCGAGGCCATGGAGGCCACCGGCGCGGACGTCACGGTGGTCTTCGTGCCGCCGAAGTTCACCAAGGACGCCGTGGTCGAGGCCATCGAGGCCGGGATCGGCCTCGCGGTGGTGATCACCGAGGGCGTGCCGGTGCACGACACCGCGCAGTTCTGGGCGCTCGCCGGCGCCAAGGGCAACAAGACCCGGATCATCGGCCCGAACTGTCCCGGCCTGATCACCCCGGGTCAGTCCAACGCGGGCATCATCCCGGCCGGCATCACCAAGCCGGGCCGGATCGGTCTGGTGTCCAAGTCGGGCACCCTGACCTACCAGATGATGTACGAGCTGGCCGACATCGGCTTCTCGACCGCCGTCGGCATCGGCGGCGACCCGATCATCGGCACCACGCACATCGACTGCCTCCAGGCGTTCCAGGACGACCCGGACACCGACGCGATCGTGATGATCGGCGAGATCGGCGGCGACGCCGAGGAGCGTGCCGCGGCCTACATCGCCGAGCACATCACCAAGCCGGTCGTCGGCTACGTCGCGGGCTTCACCGCCCCCGAGGGCAAGACCATGGGCCACGCCGGCGCCATCGTCTCGGGCTCCTCGGGCACCGCACAGGCCAAGCAGGACGCGCTCGAGGCCGTCGGCGTCAAGGTCGGCAAGACGCCGTCCGAGACGGCGCGCCTGATGCGCGAGATCATGGCGGGCTGACCCACCGGTCGCCCGTAGCCGACGACGCCCCGCGAACCGCTTTCCAGGCGGTTCGCGGGGCGTCGTGGTTTCCTCCAGCCCGTACGGGACCCGGTCAGAGCGGCGGCGTGCGCCGGAGACCGTTGTCCAGGCAGCTCGTGTCGAGCACGAACGCGCTCTTCGGGGCGGGCATCGTGTCCGGCCCGCTCGGGGCCGCCGACGCGAGGGTGAACACCCCGGTCGGGGTCGGCCCGAACGTGCGTTGCACGGTGGGCGCCACCGGCCGGACCAGCGGCTTGATCGGCTGTGTCGGCGCGGCGGCCGGCTCCGGGCCGACGGGCTGCGCCGCCGGTTCCGCCGCGGGTGCCGGCTCCGGTTCCGCGGGCGCCGGCGCGGCCGGCGGAGTGGGTGCCTCCGGCGCCGGCGGTGCGGCGGCCGGTGCGGGCGGTGCGGCGGCCGGCGCCGGTGGGGTCTCCACGTCGCCGGGTACCGGTGGCAGGCGTCGGGCCACCTCGGGACCGGTGATCGGGCGGACCCGGTAGCCGCCTCGCGAGTCCCGCGAGGTGGCCGGGTCGAGCAGCCGGGGCAGCGACGTGATCACGAGGGCGAGGACCGCCGCCGCGACCATCGCGACCAGCACCGAGGTCCGCGTCCTGCTGCCCAGCCTGGCCGCGTGCGGCCCGGGCACACGCGGTTCGTACCGTGCCGCGAGATCGCACGTGATCGTGCTCAGGAAGTCGTGCGCCTCCTGGCAGTTCGGTGACGGCCCGGTCAGCGCCGGGACCAGCTCGGCCAGGTCCTCGTGCGCGTGCACGAGCCGCATCAGGGTCGCCTCGGTGGTCGCCTCGGTCTCGACCGCGACCTGCTCCGGCGACATCCCGAACAGGTGACGCAGCACGAACACCCGCCGACGGTGCCCGGGCACCCGTTGGAGCGCGCGCAGGAGCGCGATGTCCTGCTCGCGACGCGCGTCGTCGTCCGTGTGCGGGACGACCCGGTCGGTGTGGTCCGGATGCGGCACCAGGCGCCACATCGCGCGCCGCAGCAGGAACCGGTGGCCGAGCGCGAGGTCGCCGGCGAGGGTGCGTACGTGGCCGGCGTCGGCCGGAGTGTTCGCGACGTCCGGCAGGTCGCGCCAGACCAGCGCGAAGGCGCGCCGGGTCACGTGTGCGGCCCGGGTGGGGCTCGCGGTCAACAGGTACGCGTAGCGCGCGATGTCGGATGCGATCGCCGCGTGCAGGGCCTCGAAGCCCGGGGCACGCTCGCGGGAGGTGTTCCGCTCGTTGTCGATGCCCATAGGGGCCTGAGGTACCCGAGGGGCGATTGATAATGCATATTAAATGACCCCAATCGAGCAAATGGGGTGTCTTGCCGCGCTCGGCGGCCATATGCGGCCCGGATCGGATCCGCGTTGGCAGCATGGGGCCGTGACCGAAATGCCGGAAAACGAACGCGGCCCGTCGGCGCCCTGGACGGTGGCCCGATCCACCCCGTGGGCCGGCGTCGAGCGCCTTCCGGCCACCCCCGGGATGTCCCCGCCCCAAGCTCTGGGGGAGTCGCCCGGGTCGCTGCCGGAGGCGGAACCCGGGTCGGTCGTCGATCCCCCCGAAACCGCCGAGACGCCGGGACCGTCCGGGCCGCCGGACCCGGTGGACCGGGTGGACCCGGTGGCTCCGGGAGACCCGGGAGACCCGGGAGACCGGGAGGACTCGGTGGACCCCTCCGAACCCGGGGAGTGCGCCGCCGAGTACTCGGGGTCCACCGAGGCCACCAAGCCCGCCGAGGTCCTCCTCGCCCCGCCCCGCCCCGAGACTCCGCCGATCGTCGTCCCGTCCAAGCCGGACCGTCCGCCCGCCGCGCTCCCGGTGCTGAGCCCCGTCGAGACCCCCGGTGGGCCCGAGTCGCCCGCCGATCGCCCGTGGGGCCCACCGGAGCCCGGCCGCTCGCCGGCCGCGGTCCTGGCCGCCCTGCCGGGCCTGCCTGCCCTGGTCGCCCTCGCCGACCGCCGCCCCGACACCGCCCGGATCGCGCAGGCGCTGGCCCGAGGCGTGGTGTCGGCGCTGCTCGCGGTCGGGGCCGGGCTCGGCGGCGTGGCGGTGCTCGTACTGATCGTGGCCACGTGCGGCGCCACCTCGGGCGGCTTCGATCACCCGCAGGCGCTGCTGCGGGTGATCGGCGGCATTTGGCTCGCCGCGCACCACGTGGGCTTCGAGTTCGTCGAGATCAGCCATCGGGCGACCGGATCGGTCGAACCGATCGTGACCGTGGTACCGCTGCGGCTCACCCCGCTCGGCCTGACCGTGCCGCTGATCTGGGTGTTGTGCCGGATCGGCCGGCGGCTCGCGGACGGTCTGGCCGGGACCGCGATCGTGCTCGCGTCCCAGGTGCTGGTGTACACCGGCCTGCTGTACGCGGTCGCCCTCGGCGTCGGTACGGCGAGCGTGCGGCCCGTGTTCGACACGGTCGTGCCGGCCGCGCTCGGGGTCCTGGCGGCCGGGGTGCTCGGCGCGTTCGGGCCCGCGCTGGTCCGGGTGCCCGCCGTCCGGGCCGCCCTGGCCTCGGCCGCGGTGCTCGCGGCGGGCGGGGCGCTCCTGGTGCTCGCGTGCCTGTTCGCGCACGCGGGCCAGGTTCGGGTCGCGCTGGCGCTGACCACCCACGACCCGGTCGGCTTCGCGGCGCTGGCCGTACTGTGCGCCGCGCTGGTGCCCAACGCGATCGTGTGGGCGGTGTCCTACGCCGCCGGCACCGGGTTCGCGCTCGGCGCGGCCACCACCATCGCGCCCACCGGCGGCACCCTGGGCACGCTGCCCACCCTGCCGCTGCTCGCCGCGCTGCCCGGCCCGGCCACGGTGCCCTCCACCGCGTGGGCGCCCGCGGTGCTCCCGGTGCTCGCGGGCGTCGCGGCGGGCTTCTTCGCGGCCCGCGCCGAGCCGCCCCGGGCCTGGCTCGCGGTCACCTCGCACGCCGCGGGCGCGGGCCTGGGTGTCGGCCTGCTCGCCCTCGCCTCGGCCCGGCTCGCCTCCGGCACCGCCGGCCTGGCCAACCTCGCCGACCTGGGCCCGAACGTGTGGCGCACCGCCGCCGCGCTGACCGTCGAGATCGCGCTGATCGCCGCCCCGACCGCGCTGGCCACGACCTGGTGGCGCGGCCAAAAAAGCCCGAAGGCCGCCCCCGCCGAGACGGAGACGGCCCTCGGAACCACCGGCCCTTCCTAGCCGAGCGCGGCACGCAGGAAGAACTCGGCACCCAGCGGCACCCGGCGATACCTAGAACGTGCCGTCCACGACCCAGTGGTAGCGCTCGGGCAGCTTGTCCAGGCAACGCTGCTCGCCGGTCTTGGTGAGCGCGCTGTCCATGCAGTCGTAGTAGTCCTTGTTGACCGCCTCGAACGTCCACACGCCCAGCACGTAGACCACCGCGATCGCGCCGGTGACCAGACCCGCGAGCGCGGCGCCGGAACGGGCGCCCGCCGGTCGGCGAACGCGCGGCCGATGCGCCGGACCGCCCGGGGCGTGCCCCGGATGCCGCGCGGTGCCGCCGGGACCCTCCTCGATTCGCGGTCCGGCCGTGGCCGGCGTCGTCCCGCGCACCGTGCGGATGCCGAGCACCAGCGCGACCACGCCCAGCACCACGCCGAGCACCAGACCCAGGTCGGACGGCAGGAACAGCGCGAAGAACACCGCCCACACCCCCGACCACAGCGCCAGTCGGCCGTTGCGGACCCGGATGTCCTTCGGGTCGGGCTGCTCGCGCGGTTCGCGCGGAGCCCGTTGCGGCCGGTCCTCGCGACCGTGCCGATCGCCCCCGTTGCCGCCGTCCCCTCGCCCGTTGCCGGGCACGTTCCACGGGGCGGCCGGCGGGCGATCGGGCGTACCCTCCGGCGGCGGGGCGTAGGGATCCCGCTCGTCGGTCTCGTTGCCGGTACTCATCCTCTGCCTGCCCTCGTCGTGCCGGATCGCGGGATTCCCTTCCCAGGATCGTACGTGTGCGGGGTGCACCGTAGCCGGGCGGCGGCGCCCAAGTGGCCTCAAGGGCCCGTCGGGCGGATGCCGCCGGGTCCGCCGATGCCGTCCCACCCCGCCGGTTCGGTACTGCCTACCCCCTGACGCTATCGTTGCCGACGTACGGGCGTCGCTCCGTGTTCCCGCCTCTTGTCGGGGAACGCCCGCCGGCCCCGTACGAGATCCCGGCGAGAGCCCGAATCCATGTGGTGCCTCTCCCGCCCTTCCTTCCGGAAAGAGCCTGAAAGCAGTGGCCGTTCACGCCCCGCGCACCCCCGGGCCGGCCCGGCTCGTCGTCCTCGTATCCGGCTCCGGCACCAACCTCCAGGCCCTGCTCGACGCGTGCGCGGATCCCGCGTACGGCGCGAGTGTGGTGGCCGTGGGCGCCGACCGTGACGGCATCGCGGGGCTGACCCGGGCCGAGCGGGCGGGCGTGCCCACCTTCGTCGAACGCGTCGCCGATCACTCGGACCGGGCAAGCTGGGACGCCGCGCTGGCCGACGCGGTCGCCGGGTACGAACCCGATCTGGTGGTGTCGGCCGGCTTCATGAAGATCCTGGGCCCGCGCTTCCTGGCCCGCTTCGAGGGACGCACCCTCAACACCCACCCCGCACTGTTGCCCTCGTTCCCCGGCGCGCACGGCGTCCGGGACGCGCTCGCGTACGGCGCCAAGGTGACCGGTTGCACGGTCCACCTCGTGGACGCCGGCGTGGACACCGGGCCGATCATCGCTCAGGGCGTCGTCACGGTCGAGGACGGCGATCACGCCGACGGCGGCGACGCGTTGCACGAGCGCATCAAGACTGTCGAGCGCACCCTGCTCGTCGAGGTCGTGGGCCGGCTGGCCCGCGAGGGCTACCGCATCGAAGGAAGAAAGGTCCGGATCCCCGCATGACTTCCGCCGCCCCCACCCCCACTCCCGCCACCGAGGACGAGGCTCGCCGCCCGATCCGTCGCGCGTTGATCAGCGTGTACGACAAGAGCGGCCTGGAGGAACTGGCCCAGGGCCTGCACGCGGCCGGCGTCGAGCTGGTCTCCACCGGCTCCACCGCCGGGCGGATCGCCGCCTCGGGCGTGCCGGTGACCAAGGTCGAGGAACTGACCGGTTTCCCGGAATGTCTGGACGGCCGGGTCAAGACGCTGCACCCGCGCGTGCACGCCGGCATCCTGGCCGACCTGCGCCTGGAGTCGCACCGGGCGCAGCTCGAGGAATTGGACGTACGGCCGTTCGACCTGGTCGTGGTCAACCTGTACCCGTTCACGCAGACCGTCGAGTCGGGCGCGACCCCGGACGAGTGCGTCGAGCAGATCGACATCGGCGGCCCGTCGATGGTCCGCGCCGCGGCCAAGAACCACCCCTCCGTCGCGGTGGTGACCAGCCCGGACCGCTACGCCGACGTGCTGGCCGCGCTCGAGGCGGGCGGCTTCGACCTGGCGCAGCGCAAGCGGCTCGCGGGCGAGGCGTTCGGGCACACCGCCGCCTACGACGTCGCGGTCGCCTCCTGGTTCTCGAACAGCTACGCGCCGGCCGACGAGGAGAGCTTCCCGGCCTTCCTCGGCTCGGTCCGCCGCCGGGAGAACGTGCTCCGCTACGGCGAGAACCCGCACCAGGCGGCGGCCCTGTACGTGGACGGCACCGGCGGCCTCGCGGGCGCCGAGCAGTTCCACGGCAAGGAGATGTCCTACAACAACTACATGGACACCGACGCGGCCCGGCGTGCCGCGTACGACCACGAGCAGCCGTGCGTGGCGATCATCAAGCACGCCAACCCGTGCGGGATCGCGATCGGCGCGGACGTCGCCGAGGCGCACCGCAGGGCGCACGCGAGCGACCCGGTGTCCGCCTACGGCGGCGTGATCGCGGTCAACCGACCGGTGAGCGTCGCGATGGCCGAGCAGGTGGCGGGGATCTTCACCGAGGTGATCGTCGCGCCGGACTACGAGGACGGCGCGGTCGAGGTGCTCGCCCGCAAGAAGAACATCCGGGTGCTGCGCGCCCCCGAGGCGCCGCGTACGCCCGCCGAGTTCCGCCAGATCGACGGCGGCCTGCTGTTGCAGAACGCGGACCGCTACCAGGCGCCCGGCGACGACGCCGCCGCCTGGACGCTGGCCACCGGCGAGCCCGCCGACGCCGAGACGCTGCGCGACCTGGTGTTCGCCTGGCGCGCGGTGCGCTCGGTCAAGTCCAACGCGATCCTGCTCGCGTCCGGCGGCGCGACCGTGGGCGTGGGCATGGGCCAGGTGAACCGGGTCGACTCGGCCAAGCTGGCGGTCACGCGCGCGGGCGAGCGGGCGGCCGGTTCGGTCGCCGCGTCCGACGCGTTCTTCCCGTTCGCCGACGGCCTGGAGGTGCTGATCGCGGGCGGTGTGCGCGCGGTGGTCCAGCCCGGTGGGTCGGTTCGCGACGAAGAGGTGGTCGAGGCGGCACGTACGGCCGGGATCACCATGTACCTCACCGGGACCCGGCACTTCTTCCACTGATTCCACCGCTCGATCGCGTCCCGGGTGACCGGGGCGCGGTGAAGGCCCGCGAGGCGCGACCCCGGTCGGGGTCGCGCCTCGCGCGTGTGCTGAGGGTGGTGCTCAGACCTTGACCACGACCGTCGAGCAGACCTTGTCCGCGAACGTCTGCTTCTTGTCGTCCCACAGCGGCCACAGCCAGCCCAGGAAGCACGCGATCGTGTCCAGGAAGTGGGCGAGACCGCGAACGAACGCCATACCGAAGCCGGTCGGCATCCCGTCGCTCTCACGCAGCACCTTGATGCCCACGGCGCGCTTGCCGATGGTCTGCCCGGTCTTGCCCTGGCGGTACAACTGCCAGAGTTGGAAGGCCAGCGAGATCAGGCCGCCGATGACGATCAGGAGGACCGGACCGGCACCGCCGTCGTACTCGGTCGTCTCGCTGCCGTCGAGGTTCTCGGTGACCGTGGTCTTGTCCATGAACCAGATGTAGCCGCCGATATAAGGTATCGAGACCGGCAAGGCGACGAGCGCGTCGACCAGCAGCCCGCCTGCCCGACGGCCCCAGCTCGCGCACCACTCGCCGATGTTCGGCGGCGGGCCGTAGCCGGCGGGTGGACCGTAACCGGGCTGGCCGTAGCTCGGCTGGCCATAGCCCGGCTGGCCGTAGCTCGGCTGGCCGTAGCCGGGCTGACCGTAGCCCTGGCCTTGGCCCTCGGCACCGTAGCCGGACGGCGGGCCGTACGGACCCGGAGGTTGGGACATGCGGAACTCTCCCCTGAGAACGCGCGTACACGCGATACGCGGCGCCGATGGTTCCGGGTTTCGTCGACACGCGAACGCCGAAACGGGCCGCGATGTCGCCCCCACCGCCCGGAGCCTGTTGGAGGCGGCACCCTACACCTCGACGGTTGGCGCGCGGAAGGTCCGCGGCGGCTGCCGTGACCGGGGTCATGGTGGGGGACTTGGCATTCCGTGCGAAAGGTGCGTTGCATAGGAGGATGCAGGATCAGGCGACACCCGGACCCCAGCCGAAACGCGCACCACTCGCGTTGCCGCCGGGGCCCTCGGCGACCTCGTCCGATCCGCCGACGCTGCCGCCGTTCCCGGCGGTGCACCCGCCCGAGCTGGGTCCGCAGAACCAGATCAAGCCGCTGGTCACACTCACCGGCAAGGGCTTCACCTGGGCGTCCGGGGCACGCGCCGCACTCGGCGTGGGCATCCCGTTCGCGATCGTCACCGCGACCCTTGGCCTGGGCTACGCCACCTTCGCCGCGCTCGGCGGCTACACCGTCCTGTACGCGGCCAAGGAGCCGTACGCGCGCCGGGCGATCACCCTCGCGCTGGTGGGTCTGGGGCTGGCCCTGTCGCTGACCCTGGGCTCGCTCGCGGCCGGCACCGCGTTTTTGTACGTCCCGGTGATCACCCTGGTCGCCACCGTCGCCACCTTCCTGTGCGGCGCGTTGCAGGTGGAACGCCCGGGCGGCTACATGTTCACCCTGGTCTGCGCGATGGGCGCGTTTTTGCCGCACCAACCCGACATGGTCCCCGAACGGGCCGCGCTGGTGCTCGCGGGCGCGGCCGGCGCGTGGCTGGTGTCGATGTCCGGCTGGCTGGTGCGCCCGCGCCACCCCGAGCACATGGCGCTCGCGGCCTGTTTCGAGGCGCTCGCCGACTTCTTCGCCGCGATCGGCGACCAGCCCAGCGACGCCGCCCGACACCGCGCGTCCGAGACGGTGCACAGCGCGTGGGTGACCGTGTTGCGCGCGGACACCAAGCGCAACCGGCGTACCGGCGAGGCACGTCGGCTGCGGGTGTTGTGTCGGCGGGCGCTCGACCTGTTCCAGGCCGCGCAACTGCTCGCCGTCGAGCGCACCCGGCCGCTGCCGCCGGAGATCCCGGACACCGTGCGCGCGCTGGCCGGCGCGGTCGGCCGGCCCAAACTGGTCCCGGTCATGCCCGCGGTGCTCGCCGACACCGAGACCGCCGCCGAACGCCTCCTGCGCACGGTGCTCAAGGCCGCCGCCGAGGCGGCCGGCCGACCGGCGGTCAAGGAGGGCGAGATCATCCCCGGTCGGCGGCCCACCGCCGGCGAGCGCATGCGCGCCGCGTTCGACCGCGCGTCGCTGGTCCCGCCGACCGCGCTGCGCACCGGGCTCGGGGTCGGTTCGGCGACGCTGGCCGCCGCGCTGTTGCCGGTGGTGCACCCGGTGTGGGTGGCCATCGCGGCCGGTGCCGCGCTCCAGGGCGGCAATGTCGTGCTCGACTTCGGCCGTGTGTTGCAACGGGCGATCGGCACGCTGGTGGGCGTGGCGGTGATCGCGCTGTTCTTCCACGACCTGATGCCCAACCAGTGGCTGGTGGTGATCGCGGTCGCGCTGCTGTTCGGCGCGACGCAGACGGTGATCGCCCGCAACCTCGCCGTGGCCGCCGCGTGCGTGACCCCCGTCGGCCTCTTCCTGGCCGCCGCCGGCCAACCCGGCGCGCACGTGGGCGATCTGGCCGCCACGCGCCTGATCGACACCGTGCTGGGCCTGGCCGTCGGTCTGACCGCGAGCCTGGTGTTGTGGCCGCGCGCGTCCGCGACCCGACTGCCGCGCCAACTGGGCCGGACCATCCGCGCCGAGGGGCTGCTGCTGCGGGCCACGGTCACCGGGCAGATCGTGGACGATCGCGCGTGGGGCAGCACCCGCCGGGCGGCCCGCCGCGAACTGCTCGACCTGTGGAGCGTGTACGAGGCGGCACTGGGCGAGTTCACCGGCCGCCGACTGGACGCCGAACGGCTGTGGCCCGCGATCGTGACCGCCCAGCGGCTCGGCTACCGGCTGATGACCGCGCCCGAGACCTATCGCAGCACACCGCCCGAACCCATTCCCGAGGACGACCTGGCCCGCCTGGACGCCTATCTCAACGAACTGGCGTCGGCCGCCGAGGAGCGCCGTCCCCCGACGCCGCCCGAACTGCCGGACCTGTGGGGGCATCCGGTGCCGCGCCAACACCTCAAGCGGCTGGCCCAGGCGATCGCCCGGGCGAACGAGCCGGTGCCGACGTGGCAACTGCCCGAGTTCGTCCAGCAGCGCATCCTGGCCCCGCCGGCACGCCTTCTGCACGGGGCCCGCCGCGCGGCCGGCTCGGATACGGGACAATCTCAACGACCGGCCCGGAACCGTGGACCAGGAGACAGAACTTGAAGGCGCAGATCCTCGACGGCAAGGCCACCGCCACCGCCATCAAAGCCGAACTGGCCGTACGGGCCGAGGCCCTGAAGGCCCGAGGCATCACGCCGGGTCTGGGCACCGTGCTCGTGGGCGACGACCCCGGCAGCCACTCGTACGTGCGCGGCAAGCACCGCGACTGTGCCCAGGTGGGCATCGCGAGCATCCAGCGCAACCTGCCCGCGGACGCGACGCAGGAACAGGTCGAGGACGTGGTGCGCGAGCTCAACGCGGACCCGGCCTGTACCGGCTACATCGTCCAGCTCCCGCTGCCCAAGCACCTGGACGCCAACCGGGTCCTG
Source organism: Embleya sp. NPDC127516 (assembly GCF_044765325.1). Lineage (NCBI taxonomy): Bacteria > Bacillati > Actinomycetota > Actinomycetes > Kitasatosporales > Streptomycetaceae > Embleya > Embleya sp. NPDC127516. The sequence goes on from NZ_JBIWJT010000003.1 coordinate 30,943, forward strand.
GAGCTGATGGACCCGGACAAGGACGCCGACGGCCTGCACCCGATGAACCTGGGCCGGCTGGTGCTGGGTCAGGAGGCGCCGCTGCCGTGCACCCCGCGCGGCATCGTCGAACTGCTCCGCCGGCACGACATCCAGATCAACGGCGCCGAGGTGTGCGTGATCGGCCGAGGCGTCACCGTCGGCCGCCCGATCGGCCTGCTGCTCACCCGCCGCACCGAGAACGCCACGGTGACCCTGTGCCACACGGGCACCAAGGAACTGCCGTTCCACGTGCTCCAGGCGGACATCGTCATCGCCGCGGCAGGGGTGCCCGGACTGATCAGCGGCGACATGGTCAAGCCCGGCGCGGTGCTGCTCGACGTGGGCATCACCCGTACCGAGCAGGGCCTGGTCGGCGACGTGCACCCGGAGGCGTACGAGAAGGCCGCTTGGGTCGCCCCGATGCCCGGCGGGGTGGGTCCGATGACCCGCGCGATGTTGCTCACCAACGTCATCGAGGCCGCCGAGCGGCAGGTCACCAGCCTGTGATCGGACCGTGCCGGACCCGGGGCGGGGGCCGCGCGGGCACGGGCCCGCGGCGCGCGCCCGTCGCACCCGGGTCCGGCGCGGATCCGCTGCCGGCGAGATGAGAGAGGTGGGACCTGTGGCAACCGCTCGGGGGCGACGCAAGGACGGCAGGAGGAAGGAGCCGGGTACCTACCCGCCGGAGGGCGGTGCCTCGCCGGCCGGACCGGGGCCGTTGCGGGAGTGGCCCGCGATGGTGGTCTTCGGCTGCCTGCTCGCCGCGCTGCTGACCGCCGCGCTGAACGGCTTCCGGATCGCCGCGATCCTGATCGCCGGCACCTTCCTGATCGCGGCGATACTGCGGCTGTTCGTCTCCGACGTGGGCGTGCTCGCGGTCCGCAGCCGGTTCACGGACGTGGGCGTGCTGCTGTTCTTCGGCGTCGCGGTGCTGCTGCTCGGGCTGAGCATCCCCGATCCGCTCGTCGACCTGCCGTGGGTGCCCAAGCGCACCGGCTCCTAGGGGTGTCCTCGATGCCCTCGGCGTGCTCGGTCGCCCGACGGGGGATCGGGGACGCGTCCCGGGCACCGTCGGCGTCCGGCGGCGCGTCGAGGGGTCGGCTCCCGGATGTGCCGGTGGGCGGCGGGGCGGTCAGTACAGCAGGCGTGCGTCGGCCGCGATCTCGCTCGGGGTCATCCCGGCCGAGCGGGCGATCTCGGCGCGGCGGACCGCCGTGATCGCGTCGAACAGGGTCTCGCCGAGCGCCTCGCGCAGTACCGCGCTCGCCTCCAGCGCCGCCAGCGCGGCGGCCGGCGACTCCGGCAGACGGGGCACGCCGGCGACGGCCGACGGGTTGCCCGCCACCTCCACCGGCAGCCGCAGCTCGTCCTCGATGCCGGCCAGTCCGGCCGCGATCACCGTACCCACCACCAGGTAGGGATTGGCCGTCGCGTCGAAGCACTTGAGTTCGGCGTTCGCGGCGTGTTGCCGTTCGCCCGCCATCCCGGTGATCAGCCGCAGCGCCGCCTCCCGGTTCTCCAGGCCCCAGCAGCGGTACGCGCCCGCCCAGCGGTCCGGGACCAGACGCAGGTGGCCGGCCGCGCCCGGGGCGCCGATCGCCAGCAGCGCGGGCAACTCGCGCAGCACCCCGGCCAGGAACGCCTCGCCCTCGCGGGTCAGCCCCCGTGGTCCCTCGCCGCCGTGGCACAGGTTCACCCCGTCGCGCCACGGCGAGAAGTGCAGGTGCGCGCCGTTGCCGACCTCGCCGGGCAGCACGCACGGCGCGAAGGAGACCGCGTGTCCGTGCCGGGCGGCGACCGCGCGGATCGTCTCGCGCACCAGCACCGTGGTGTCCGCCGCGCCGACCGGGTCCTCCGGAGCGACGGAGACCTCCAACTGGCCCGCCGCGTACTCCGGATGCACCTGCAACACGCTCACGTCCTGGGCGGCGAGCGCGCGGATCAGCTCGCGCAGTTGATCGGATACCCGAACCATCCGGGTCATCCCGTACGCGGCCTTGTGGAACGCGGGGACGAAGGAGCCGTCCGGGGCCTCGGTGCCGGTGATCCACTCGACCTCGAAGCCCATCCGCAGCGACAACCCGCGCAGCCCGGCACGCGCGGTCATCCGCCGGGCGAAGGCACGTTGGCAGCCCGGGTAGGGCACGCCGTCCTGGGTGTACCGGTCACCCGGCGCCCAGGCCCAGCCCGGCTGCGCGGCCAGCGGGCGCAGCGCCGCCAGGTCGGGGATCAGCCGCAGATCGCCGGCCGGGCCGCCGACCAGCGAGCCGGCGGTGATCGAGTCGTCGGCGAGGAAGACGTCGAACACGGGGGAGAAGCCCACACCGTGCGTGGCGACCGCGTCCAGGCGCGAGTACGGGATCGCCTTGACCCGGGTGATGCCGGCGTTGTCGACCCAGCCGAGCACGACCGCGTCGATCGTCTCGAGCGCGGCGGGCCGCACCGGCGGCTCGAGTCGGCCGGGGGTGGGCACACAGGTCGTCTCGGGGAGGTCCGACAGGTGCATGTGGTCACCCTCCGGGTGTGGGCGGCTGCGCGGAGTCACGAACCTATCCGCCGGCTCCGCGGAAACGAAAACCGGGCGGTGCAATAGGCTTCGGGGCGAACCTCACACCCGGGGTTGGCCGAGCCGCCCCGGGGCGGGAGTAATGTGGCGGCGAAAAGTATCTCGATGCCGAGCTACCGGCGGACTGCCATCGGCGTCGGATCCCGCCGCAGCAGAGGAGACCCGCGCGCAATGTCCCGTACCCCCGTCAACGTCACCGTCACGGGCGCGGCCGGTCAGATCGGCTACGCGTTGCTGTTCCGCATCGCCTCCGGTCACCTGCTCGGTCCCGAAACCCCGGTGCGCCTGCGCCTTCTGGAGATTCCGCAGGCGGTCAAGGCCGCCGAGGGCACCGCGATGGAGCTCGACGACTGTGCGTTCCCGCTGCTTGCCGGGATCGACATCTTCGACAACCCGACCGACGGCTTCGCGGGTGCGAACGTGGCCCTGCTCGTCGGTGCCCGCCCGCGCACCGCGGGCATGGAGCGCGGCGACCTGCTGGCCGCCAACGGCGGCATCTTCAAGCCGCAGGGCGAGGCGATCAACGCCGGTGCCGCGTCCGACATCAAGGTGCTCGTGGTCGGCAACCCGGCCAACACCAACGCGCTGATCGCGCAGCAGCACGCGCCGGACGTACCGGCCGAGCGCTTCACCGCGATGACCCGCCTGGACCACAACCGCGCGCTGACCCAGCTCGCGAAGAAGACCGGCGTCGCGGTCACCGACATCGCGAAGCTGACCATCTGGGGCAACCACTCGGCCACCCAGTACCCGGACGTCTTCCACGCGCAGATCGCGGGCAAGAACGCCGCCGAGGTGGTCGACGACCAGACCTGGCTCGCGGACACCTTCATCCCGACCGTCGCCAAGCGCGGCGCGGCGATCATCGAGGCGCGCGGCGCGTCCTCGGCGGCGTCCGCGGCGAACGCGGCGATCGACCACGTGCACACCTGGGTCAACGGCACCGCCGACGGCGACTGGACCTCGATGGGTGTCGTCTCGGACGGTTCCTACGACGTGCCCGAGGGCCTCATCTCGTCCTTCCCGGTGGTCTGCAAGGACGGCAAGTGGGAGATCGTCCAGGGCCTGGACATCAACGAGTTCTCCCGCGGCCGGATCGACGCCTCGGTGCGGGAGCTGGCCGAGGAGCGCGACGCGGTGCGCGAGCTGGGCCTGATCTGAACCCGAGCCGAATCCGGGCCGGGAGCCGTTCGCCGATTTCGGACGGGGCCTGGTCGGTGGTGACCAAGGGCGGGCCGAGCGGCCCGCCCTTGGTGTGTTCCGGGAGCCTGCCGAGCACGATCGTGCTGCGGGTGTCGAGCACCAGGGGTTCGTCCCGGAGCCGGTCCGACACCTCCTCCGGGTGCCGTACGTCGGTCGCGGTGGTCCGCGACACCGCGTCCATGTCGCCGGCCACGCTGTCCGCGCCGATCACCTCGGGATGCCGGCGCAGACAGGCGAGCAACTGCGCGGGAGAGGTGCGCGGCGCGCAGGAGATCCGCACGAGCGCCTCGGTGGTCCGGCCCAACGCGTGCGGATCCACCCGGCGTGGAAGCCGCGGATCACGCCGGCCTCGCGCAGTCGGTCCACCCGCCGCTCGACCGCGGGCGCCCAGAGGCCGACCTCGGCCCCGATCCCGGCGAAGCTCGCCCGGGCGTCGCGGACGTGGTGAGCCACGATCTGCTTGTCCAGGCCGTCCGGTCGCACGCCTCCATCGTGACCCCGAACGGCGAGGTTACGGGCGGGTTTGCTCGTGCCGCCCGATTCGACCGGGTTGCTGCCCGGCTCCGAACGGTTCGGCCGGCGCCGCGACCGGGAGCGGCCCGGGGCGGTAGCGGTTCCGTGGCAGTACGCCGCCGGTGTCGACCCAGGTCGGGAGCGGTTCGCGGGCGGCGAGCCAGCTGTCGGGGATGCCGCGCAGGCCCGTGCGCGACGCGACCACGCCGGCCGTGATCGCGCACGTGGTGTCCACGTCGCCCATGCCCCGTGCGGTGTCCCACAGGGCGTCCTCGAGCGCGTCGAGCCGGCGTGCCGCCGTCCACAGCGCGAACGGGACCGTGTCGGGCGCGCTCATCCGGGAGCCGTTGCCCAGCACGCTCACCGCGTGCGGGACCGAGGACGTGGCCGGCAATCGGGACGCGGTCCGAATCCCCGAGGCCACGTCGCCCTCCGGCGTGTGCCCGGCCACCTCGGTCAGGAACTCGACCGGATCCGGGGCCGGTTCGTCCCGCCCCCGGGTCGCCAGCGCCGCCGCGATCGCCACCGCGATCGCGCCCGCCGCCGCCTCCGGGTGGGCGTGCGTGGTCGCGGCCGAGCGCTCGGCCTCGGCCGCGACGTGGGCGAGTCCCGCGTCCGCGTGCCAGGCGCCCAACGGCGCGACCCGCATCGCGGTGCCGTTGCCCCACGAGCCCTGGCCCTCGAATTGACGGCGCGTCACCTCGCGCCACGGTTCACCCTCGCGGATCGCGCGCAGCACGCCGTGCATCGAGGCGCCGTAGCCGCGATGCGGGTCGGCCTCGTACGACGCGGCGAAGTGCGCGGCCAGCGCGTCCTGATCCACGTCGTCGCACAGGTGCAGGATGCGCAGCACGGACAGCGCCATCGCGGTGTCGTCCGTCCACTGCCAGAACGCGGCATCCGGCGCGATCCGGCGCGCCTGACGTTCGGTCGGGTCGGGGTGCCTGCGCCTGAGGACGAACCACTGTTCGCCGAAGGCGTCGCCCAGAGCCAGGCCATGCAGTGCACGTGCCGCGTCGGCGACGCGTCGGGTACGGTCCATACGCTCAGCCTGTCAGCCGGTCCCGAGCCGGACCAGGCATTTCCGGCGCGCCCGAAGCCGCTCGCTTCCGGGAGAAAGGTGTCGGATATTGCTCAGTCTTATCTCGATATCAAGAGGCTTGGCGTCGAACGACTCGCTAGAATGAGTTCATGAAAGACGAGGTCGATCGGCTTGTCGCGGCGTGGAAGCGGGAGCGCCCGGACCTCGACGTCGAACCCCTCGAAGTACTGAGCCGGGTCACCCGACTGGCGCGCCACCTGGACCGCGCCCGGCGTACCGCGTTCTCCGCGCGCGACCTCGAACCGTGGGAGTTCGACGTGCTCTCCGCGCTGCGTCGCGACGGTGCGCCGTATCAGCTCTCGCCCGGCCAATTGCTCACCCAGACCCTGGTGACCTCCGGGACGATGACCAATCGCATCGACCGCCTCGCCGCCAAGGGGCTGGTGTTGCGGCTGCCCGATCCCGACGATCGGCGCGGCGTGCTGGTCCGGCTGACCGACGACGGCCGCGATCGCGTCGACGCGGCGATGGCCGAGCTGCTCGACCAGGAGCGGGCCATCCTGGCCGGCCTGACGATCGAGCAACAGGCGGTCCTGGCCGGGCTTTTGCGTTCCCTTGTCGCGCCGTTCGACAACCACGCCTGAAACAAACCTCTTTGACCATTTCGTAGCCTTGATTCACTCTTAGTGATCAAATGTGTCAAGGACCCGTTGTGTGTCGGGAACGGCTCCCTGTAGACAAGTCCCTGTTGGGAAGCGGACCGCAAGGGTCCGCCTCGGGGAACAGGAGCAGGGCATGACGTCCATCATTCGCCCGGTCGGCGGAACGCGTCGCGAGCGGCGTTCGGCGTACGACCGGACCGACCGACCCACTCCCGCCGAACTCGCCGCACTGACCGGGCACGACTAGCCCCGGTCGACCGGGGCTCGGGCCGGGGGGTCGGCTCGGGGATCGGACTCGGGTTCGGGCCGGGGGGTTCGGGCTCGGGGGTCGGAGGAGCCGGGAGGGGTTTCGTCAGGGGGAGCGACTCCGCACCCGATCCGTGAAGGCGTCTTGGGGAAGTAACGCCGGAGTGGGTCGGAACGCGGTTGTCGAGGAGTGACACGCCGGGGGGCGTGGGGGGTGCAGGGCACAGCGCGAACGCGGGGGACACAGGGGAAATGGGGCGGGGAACCGGGGCGGGGACGACCGGGGCGGAAAAGTGGGAGGGAAACCGGGCGGGGAAGCGCACGCAGGGGGCGATTCGGGGAGAAAGGCAGCCGGGATCACGCACGACGGCGGGCCGGTGGATGACGATCCACCGGCCCGCCGTCGACGTCGTCCATACCCGCGGCGGAGGCCATGGCGACTACGTCTTCGCATGCCTGTCCGACTACGCCTCCGGCGTGAACGTCACCGGCAGCCGTTGCAGCCCGCGCATGATCAGCCCACCCCGCCACCGCAGTTCGTCCTTCGGCAGCGCGAGTCGCACGTCCGGCAGCCGATCCAGCAACGTGCCGATCGCGATCCGGCCTTCGAGCCGGGCCAGCGGCGCGCCGATGCAGTAGTGGATGCCGTGCCCGAACGCGAGGTGCTGGTTGTCCGCGCGTGCCGGATCGAGCAGATCGGGCTCGGCGAACCGGCGCGGGTCCCGGTCGGCCGCCGCGAGTACGACGAGCACCGGTTCGCCCGCCGGGATCAGCGTCCCGCCGATCTCCACCTCGGTGGTGCTGAAGCGCCACGTGGCCACCTCGACCGGCCCGTCGTAGCGCAGCAGTTCCTCGACGGTGGGCGCGAGCAGCGTGGGGTCGGCCCGTACCGCGAGTCGCTCGGCGTCATGCGTGAGCAGCGTCAGCAGGCCGTTGCCGATCAGGTTGACCGTGGTCTCGAAGCCGGCGAAGAGCAGGATGAAGGCCATCGCGGCGGCCTCGTCCTCGGTCAGGTGTTCGCCGTGGTCGCTCGCCCGGATCAACCCCGAGATCAGGTCGTCGTCCGCGTCGGTGAGCGTCGCGCGCTTGCGATGGATCAACTCGGCGAGGTAGGTACGCATGTGCCGTACCGCCCGGGCCACCCCGCCGCGCGGCCCGGAGCCGTGCCGGATCATCATCCCGGCCCAGGTCCGGAAGTCCGCCTGGTCCTCCTCGGGCACTCCGAGCAGGTCGCAGATCGCGTAGATCGGCAGCGGGAACGCGAAGTCGTGGATCAGGTCCGCCTCGCCGGTCCGGGCGAAGTCGTCGAGCAGCCGGTCCGTCAGGGCCTGGATCCGAGGCCGGAAATCCTCGGCCCGACGCGGCGTGAACGCCTTGGACACCAGTCGGCGCAGCCGGGTGTGGTCCGGCGGGTCGAGGTTGAGCAGGTGCGCGCCGACGCCCGAGCGCTGTTCGCCGGGCACCCCGACCTTGCCCTGCTTCCAGGCCGCCTCCGAGTGTCGGGGGTCCTTGCTCAGGCGCTGGTCGGCGAGGGCCTGCTTGGCGTCCGCGTACCGGGTGACCAACCAGGCCTCGACCCCGCTGGGCAGCGTGGTGCGATGCACGGGCGCGTACTCGCGCAGGTGCGCGTACGCCGGGTACGGGTCGGCGATGAACTCCCGGGAGAACAACTCGGGTCCGGCCGGCACCGCGTGCGCCGGGCAGCCCGTGGGGTCGTCGGTCACGGCTGCGGGCTCCGCACCGCGCGCAGGCCCTTGATACCGAGCCAACCGATCGCGTTGCCCGCCACGAACGAGACGATCGTCAGGGCCAGGTGGATCAGGAAGAACGCGGTCGCGCCGTCGTTCCAGGACCGGTCGTCCGCCCAGATGTTCTTGAGGAAGTTCGGCCACAGGATCCAACTCCAGATCCCGAACAACACCAGACAGGTGGAAACACCTCGGCCGATCCTCAACGTGAAGCACCCGTTCCTCGGTCAAAACCTCAGCAAATTTGTCCCGGTTCAGTATGCGGCGGCGCGGTCGACGGACCGCAGCCGGGGGCCGCCAGTACGCTCATCACATGTCTGATTGGTTCCGGGCTTCTCGGAAGCCGGCCGTGTTCTGCGCTGCCGCGCTCGTTTTCACGTTGGGTCTTGTCCCGGCCGCTCGGGCCGCCGGGCCCACCCCGGAACCACAACCGCCGTCACCGATGTCCGATCTCGGCGGCCCGAGGCTGGCCCAGCCGGGCGTACAGAGCGACCTGCCGCCGGGCGCACCCCCGTTGCCCGCCGTCGAGGGCTGGGCGTGGGTGGTCGCGGACGCGGACAGCGGCAAGATCCTGGCGGCGAAGAACCCGCACTGGAAACTGCCGCCGGCCAGCACGCTCAAGATGTTGTTCGCCGACACCGTGCTGCCCAAGATCGACCGCAACACCACCTACCAGGTGACGCCCGCCGACCTGCGCAACCTCGGCGAGGGCAGCAGCCTGGTCGGGATAAAGGAGAACGAGACCTACAAGGTCGAGGACCTGTGGCGCGGCGTGTTCCTGCGTTCGGGCAACGACGCGGTGCGCGTGTTGTGCGCGATGAACGGCGGCGTGCCCGCGACGGTGCAGCAGATGAACGAGCGGGCCAAGCAACTCCAGGCGGGCGACACCAATGTGGTCTCGCCGGACGGCTACGACGCACCCGGGCAGGTCTCCAGCGCGTACGACCTCGCGCTGTTCGCCCGCGAGGGGCTCAAGAACAACGACTTCCGCTCCTACGCGAGCACCAGGGTCGCCGACTTCCCGGGCGTGGCGGGGGCCAAGTTCCAGATCCAGAACACCAATACGATGCTCGGCCAGTATCCCGGCATGATCGGCGTCAAGAACGGCTACACCACCAACGCCGGCAACACGTTCGTCGGCGGTGCGCAGCGCGGTGGGAAAACCCTGCTGGTGAGCCTCATGCACGTCGAGGGCAAGGGGAAGACCTACGAGGACACCGGCAAGTTGCTCGACTGGGGCTTCGCCGCGCTGGCCCAGGCGAAGCCGATCGGCGCGCTGGTCGACCCGTTGTCGAGTCCGGGCGACAAGGGTGACAAGAAGGACAAGGGCTCGAAGCCGACCGATGCCAAGGCGGGCGATGCCAAGACCACGCAGGCGGCGTCCTCGTCGGACGACGGCGGATTCGCCTGGGGGCTGTGGGCGGGCATAGGGGTGCCGGCGGCCCTCGTGCTGGGCGGCGGCGTTTTGTTCGCCCTTCGGCGGCGCGAGGGGGACTCGGGCGTTCGGTTCGAGAATTTGCCGTAGGTGTCGGTGGGCTCGGATCGGCCTCGAACGCCGGCCCGGCTGATGGTGCTCGACCCGGGACGGGTGGCCCCGAGCGTCGGCCGGGCCGGGCGGTGGGTTCAGGGGCGCTTTCGGGTGAAGCGCTCCAGCAGGATGCCGAGTGCGGCGGTGCCGGCGATCGCGAGCCCGTAGGTGCGGGCCGGGTGCGCGTGCTTCCCGCCGTAGCGGGTCAGTTCCAACGGCGGTTCGGCCGCGGCCTTCTCGGCGGCGGCCTCGGCGTTCTCCTCGACCTCCGCGGCCTCTTGCGCGTTGGCCGTCCACGCCGCGCAGAACAGCAGCAGCCGGGTCACGAAGTAGATCCACAGGAGCAGCGCGACCGGCACCCCGAACGCTCCGTACGCGCTCTTGCCCGCGACGCCCGCGATGTACGAGGACACCAGCAGCTTCAACAGTTCGAAGCCGATCGCGCCGATCAGCGCGCCCTTGAGCGCGACCGACCGGCCCATGGTCAGCCGGGGCATGCCGACCAGCAGGTACACGAACAGCACCACACTCGCGCCGACCGCGACCGCGAACGCGGCGATCTGGAGCAGGATCCGGCCGACCGGCTGGTGTTCGAGCCCGATCGAGTCGGAGACCTCCCGGATCACGATGGTCGCGAACGTGGACGCGCCCACCGACAGCGCGAGTGCCAGCCCCAAACCGATCAGCACACCCACGTCGGCGATCTTGCGCACGACCGCGTTGCCGGGTTCCTCGTCCATGTCCCAGAGCGCCCGGATGGACGAGCGGGTCGCGTCCACCCACCCGGTCCCCGACACGAGCAGCACCGCGCCGCCGATCGCCCCGACCGCGCCGGCGTTGCGCACCAGTGCGTCCAGGTCGAGCTTGTCCGCGATGCCGGGGATCTGCTCGGAGATCTTGTTCTGCATGCGCTGGACCTGGGACGGGTCGAGCGCGGCGGCCACCACCGCCGCCGCCAGCGTGATCAGCGGGAACAGCGACAGGAACCCGTAGTAGGTCACCGCCGCGGCCAGCCGATTGCCCTGCCGATCGCCATAACGCGAATACGCCCGCCAGGTGGGGCCGATGACCGGGATCCGGCCGAGTCGTTCCTTGATCGCCACGGCTGACTGCTGCCCAACCGACGCCCGGCCCACACGCGACTCCACTCTGTGACGTCCCGCGTGGCCGAGACGGCGTCACACGGGCAGGGGTCCTGGCAACGATTGGCCGAACGCGAAGTCACGTTGCGGGCGCCACACCCCGTCGGCGCCGTGCTCGTACAGGCTGAAGCCCCAGATCGGGAAGACCGCGTCGTAGTCGACGAGTTCCGCGAAGGCCAGGTCGAGCATATGGTCCGGCAGGTGGTGCGCGACGGTCACGTGCGGGTGGTACGGGAAGTGCAACTCGCGTTCCAGCGGCCCGGACCGCACCGCCGCCTCGATCCGCTCGCACTCCGGGATGCCGCGCGCGACCTGCACGAACACCACCGGCGAGGTGGGTCGGAACGTACCGGTGCTGCGCAGGTGTATGTCGAACGGGGCCTCGCCGGCGGCGACCGCGCGTAGATGTTCCTCGACCTCGGCCATCGCCTCGTCGGCCACCTCGGTGGGCGGCAGGAGGGTCACGTGGGTCGGGATGGCGTTCGCCAGCGGATCTCCGAACCCGGCGCGGCGAGCCTGGAGCTCACTGCCGTAGGGCTCGGGGATCGCGATCGATACCCCGATGGTGCGCTTCGCCATGTGTTGCGCCTCAGACTCCCATCCGGCCGGTCACCGGAGGCAGGAAGCCGACACGGTCGTAGGTTTTGGCCAGCGTCTCGGACGCCACCGCGCGGGCCTTCTCCGCACCTCGCGCGAGCAGCACGTCCAACTCGCCCGGGTCGTCCAGGTACGTGCGCACACGCTCCTGGAAGGGCGTCACGAACTCGACGAGCACCTCGGCCACCTCCTTCTTCAGGTCGCCGTAGCCCCTGCCCGCGAATCGCTCCTCCAACGCGGCGATCGCGGTGCCGGACAGCGCCGAGTGGATGGTGAGCAGGTTGGACACGCCCGGCTTGTCGGTCTCGTCGAAGCGCACCTCGGTGCCGGTGTCGGTGACCGCGCTGCGGATCTTCTTGGCGCTGACCTTGGGGTCGTCGAGCAGATTGACGATGCCCTTGGGCGCCGAGGCCGACTTGCTCATCTTGATCGTCGGGTCCTGGAGGTCGACGATCTTGGCCGTTTCCTTGACGATGAACGGCTTGGGGATGACATACGTCTCCCCGAAGGTCGTGTTGAAGCGCTGCGCGACGTCGCGGGTCAGCTCCAGGTGCTGGCGCTGGTCCTCGCCGACCGGGACCGCGTCCGCCTGGTAGAGCAGGATGTCCGCGACCTGGAGCACCGGGTAGGTGAACAGGCCGACCGTGGTGCGGTCGTTGCCCTGCTTCGCGGACTTGTCCTTGAACTGGGTCATCCGCGCGGCCTCGCCGAAGCCGGTCACGCAGTTCATGATCCAGGCGAGCTGCGCGTGCTCGGGCACGTGGCTCTGCACGAACAGCGTGCAGCGCTCGGCGTCGAGGCCGGCCGCGAGCAGTTGTGCGGCCGAGACCCGGGTGCGCTCGCGCAACTCCTTCGGGTCCTGCGGAACCGTGATCGCGTGCAGGTCGACCACGCAGTAGAAGGCATCGTGGCTGTCCTGGAGCGGCACCCACTGGCGGATCGCACCCAGGTAGTTGCCCAGGTGGAACGAATCCGCGGTGGGCTGGATTCCGGACAGAACACGGGGACGCGTCGATGCCATGACGTCATTCTCTCAGGCGCGTGAGGCGGATCCGGTCAGGGGAGCCACGCGACCCCCGCGCCGGGCGCACAACAAAGCGCACGGGCGCCCCGGGAAACACGCAACGATCGTGCGGGGGTGGACAACACAGGCGCCTTTACTCGCCCTTCGGGCGCGACCTAGGCTGTGCAGGGCCGATACAGAGGGTCGTCGACCGCACATCCACGGTGACGATCGGTGCGGCTCTCGGCCTGCCGCCAAGCACCGGCCTGCCGTCCTGCACGGCTACACCAACGGCACGGCACATCGACGTGGGTCGCGGAGATCCCGCGCCCACGTGTGCCGCCGCCGTCCGCGAGAAGGGGATATCGCGTGCGCCTCACCTCGTGCTGCGGTCGATCGGACCGTTCCGTCCTGCGGTCCGAGCGCATCCGGAGTCGAGCGGAGCCGACTGCCCCGGCAGCGCCGCCGAGGGTTCGTCGCGCCGCGCGCCGCGGAGCTGCGGCACTGCGTGATGTGCCCGCCGGTGTTCTTGGACGCACGCACGGGCGCGGGGGCGGTTCGGGGCTCGGAGGCGCCCTCGGGCACCGAGGCGCTTCGGGGGTCGCGGGAGCTCGTGGGCGCGTCGGAGGTGATCGCGTCGGACGCATGGGTGCCCGCGGGTGAGACCGGGTTCGCGGCGCGGACCACGACCGCGATGGGTCGGTGGGAGCGGTTGCGCGGGACGCTGATCGCGCTGGGGCATCGGGTCAGCCTGGTCGCGGGTCGGGGATTCCGTACGGTCGAACTGGACATGTCGGCATTCGCGGCCCATGGGGCGAGCGTGCGCAGTTGCGTGCCGGAGTTGCGCGCCGGCCGTTGATCACCCGTGCTCGCGGGGTATTCCGTATGTACCTGCCCGGGCATGTTTTCCACATCTTGCGGTCGTTGCGTGATTTCTTCGTCTTCGTACCGTTCTTCGTCGTCGTATCGAGCCCCCACCGTTTCGCGTACCGATCTCCACCGTTGCGAAAGGACGTCATGAGCACGCAGCACTCGCCCGTCCCCACCTCCGAGAACAAGGCCGGTGTCGGCCGCCCGGTCGGCCCCGGGGCCGAGAGCACTCGACTGATCGAGCTGGCCGCGGACTTCAGCGCGCACAACTACCACCCGTTGCCGATCGTGATCGCCGAGGCGCACGGTGCGTGGATGACCGATGTCGAGGGGCGGCGCTACCTGGACATGCTGGCCGGGTATTCCGCGCTCAACTTCGGACACGGCAACGCGCGGCTGATCGACGCGGCCAAGCGGCAGTTGGATCGGGTCACGCTCACCAGCCGGGCGTTTCACAACGACCGGTTCGCCCCGTTCTGCGAGCAGCTCGCGCAGCTTGCCGGCATGGAGATGGTGCTGGTGATGAACACCGGCGCGGAGGCGGTCGAGACCGCGGTCAAGACCGCGCGCAAGTGGGGTTACGAGGTCAAGGGCGTACCGGACGGGCAGGCCAGGATCGTCGTCGCGGCCGGCAACTTCCACGGCCGCACCACCACGATCGTGAGCTTCTCCACGGACGAGGAGGCACGCCGGCACTTCGGCCCGTACACCCCGGGCTTCGACGTGGTGCCCTACGGCGACGCGCAGGCGCTGCGCGCGGCGATCACCGAGGACACGGTGGCGGTGCTGATCGAGCCGATCCAGGGCGAGGCGGGCGTGCTGGTCCCGCCGCCCGGCTACCTGGCCGAGGTGCGGCGGGTCACCCGGGAGCGCGACGTGCTGTTCATCGCGGACGAGATCCAGTCCGGCCTCGGGCGCACCGGCCGCACCTTCGCGTGCGAGCACGAGGGTGTGGTGCCGGACATGTACGTCCTGGGCAAGGCGCTCGGCGGCGGCATCGTGCCGATCTCGGCCGTGGTGTCCTCGCGCGCGGTGCTCGGGGTCTTCGCGCCGGGCGAGCACGGGTCGACCTTCGGCGGGAATCCGCTGGCCTGCGCGGTGGGCCTGGAGGTGCTGGAGATCCTGCGCTCGGGCGAGTTCCAGCAGCGCTCCGCCGACCTCGGCGACCATCTGCACCGCGAACTCGGCGCGTTGCTCGGCCACTCGGTGGTCGCCGTGCGCGGTCGCGGCCTGTGGGCGGGCGTCGACATCGACCCGGCCTTCGGCACCGCACACGAGGTCTCCGAGGCCCTGATGGCCCGGGGGGTGCTGGTCAAGGACACCCACGGCCAGACGATCCGCGTCGCCCCGCCCCTGGTCATCTCCAAGGACGACCTGGAGTGGTCCCTGGACCAACTGAGGGCGGTGCTGGGCTAGCCCGGGGCTCGGGTGGGGACGGTCGCGCAGTCGAGGCATTCGCGGCCGTCCGTCCCACGAACGCGGTCGTCTCGGGACGGCAGGGCGTGGGCGCCTACGGGGCCGCCGTTCAAAAGCACCGCCACGCGGAGACCGAACGGTTCCGCGATTCACTCGGCCCGCCAAGCCCCCAGTAGTTCGGCGGGCCCGAACGTCGCCTGGAGCCCGGAGCAATCGACACCGCTTCGGGAGACGCCGACCAGGGGGATCGACTCGTCGGTGAGCGCCGCTCGGTGTTTGTGCAGCGAGGCCAGGTCGTGGGCGTCGAAGGGGGACGATTCAAGCCACTTGATCGACCCCAGGAACAGCAACCGCTTGGCCACAGGCTGCCGGTCGGCTCCCACCAGGTCGATCTCGACGTCGTTGCTTCGGGTCCAATAACCGCCGATGGCGGGCGCGGCGGGCAGGTCGCCGGCGGGCAGGATCCGGGCCAAGGCCCCTCGGATCAATGGCTCGACGGCGCGTCCTCGCCAACTGGTCCACCCGCCCCTGATCCGAGCCAGCGTGAGATCGCCGCGCATCCGCTCGATCTCTGGCATGTGCGGGTCGAGGAAGGCCAGCCAGAAACGCAGGTATGGATCCGCCACGCGATAGCGGCGCTCCTTCGAGGGACGCAACGAGAGGGGCAGTTCGGTTGCCACGACCCGCTTGTCGACCAGCAGATCCGCCGCCCTGCTCAGGGTGCTGTGCGCGAGCCCGCCGGCGGCGCGCGCGATGTTGGTGAAGGTGCGCTCGCCTGCGCCGATCGCGCGCAGCACCTCCCGGCCCATTGCCTGCGGTGGGAACTCCGCGGCGAGTGAGCGCTCGGCCGAGACCAGGAGAGCGGAGATCGGATTCTCCAACGCCGCCCCCAGGAACTCCCACATCGAAGCCCCCGGCCGCCACTCACGACAGATCAACGGCAGCCCGCCGGTGATCAGTGCGGCGTCGAACGCGTCGGCGGGTGCCAGGTCCAGCATCTCGCCGAGGTCGGCAGGGTTCAGCGGGCCGACGACCATCTCGCGTCCCCGCTGGTGGAACGGGCGCTCGTAGCTGTTGAGCGCCTGCATCATCGACAGATCGGACCCCACCAAGAGCAACAGGACCGGCTTGCGGCAGAGCAAGCGGTCCCAGGCGCGCTGGAGCATGCCCTCGAAGGCCTCGATCCGTTCTATCAGGTATGGCACCTCGTCGATCACCACGACACTCGGCGCGTCATCGGGCAGGATCTCCGCCAGGAGGCGGAAGGCCGCGTTCCACTGGCTCGGAGCCTCCTCCGCGAAGAGTGAGTGATCCGGCAGGGTGGATTGGTTCATCGCGTCGAGGAGCTCCGCCAGCTCGTCCTCGGCCGAGCCGCCACCCGCGGTGAAGAACAGATGGGGGACCGCCGCCTGCCGGAGGAACTCCTCGACCAGGGTGGACTTGCCCACCCGGCGCCTGCCACGCATGAGCACGCATTGGCCGGGCCGTGCCGAGCCGACGGCCTCGTGGACTTCCCGGAGCGTGGTGCGAAGCGTGCGCAGTTCGCGTTTCCTGCCGATGAAGCGATGCACCAGGAGTCCCATCGGGCCGGGCGGTGATGTCGATCCGCCTAATAGTAGCGCAGCAGATACTATCGACAGCGATACTATCTGGATTGGAACCATGGTCCGAATCCGGTCGACCGGGGTAGGCCGGCGACCGTGATCCCGGCCGCCGGCCATGCGTGATTCGCGTCGACATGCGGTTCGGAGCGGACCGGCTGATGACGGCCGTGAGGGGCCGGCCCGATGGGCCGGCCCCTCACGGGTTCGTCGAGATCGTCCTCACGAGCTGCGGCGGCCGACCAGTCTCGGCTTCGGTTCGATGCCGGAGAGGCCGTTCCAGGCCAGGTTGACCAGGTGCGCGGCCACGTCGGCCTTCTTCGGCCGGCGGACGTCGAGCCACCACTGGCCGGTCAGGGCGACCATGCCGACCAGCATCTGGGCGTACATGGGCGCGAGCTTCGGGTCGTAGCCGCGCGACTTGAACTCCAGGCCGAGTACGTCCTCGACCTGCGAGGCGATGTCGCTGATCAGCGACGCGAACGTGCCGGTGGACTGGGCCACCGGCGAGTCCCGGACCAGGATCCGGAAGCCGTCCGTGTTCTGGTCGATGTAGTCGAGGAGCGCGAAGGCGGCCTGTTCCAGCAGTTCCCTGGGGTGCCCGCCGGTCAGCGCGCTCGTCACCATGTCCAACAATGCGCTGGTCTCGCGGTCCACGACGACCGCGTACAGGCCTTCCTTGCCCCCGAAGTGTTCGTAGACCACCGGCTTCGAGACGCCCGCCTTGTGGGCGATCTCCTCGACACTCGTCGCGTCGTAGCCACGCTCCGCGAACAGTGTTCGACCGATGTCGATCAACTGCTCCCGACGCTCTTTCCCGGTCATGCGCACACGACCGCCGCCGCGCGGTGCACTCCGCCTGCTGCTCTCGGTCACTGCCCCATCATGCCGCGCGGCGTGCCGCGACCCGTTCCCGGTCCGGCCAACGCACGTCCCAGACCCAGCCGAGCTTCTCCATCCAGCGGATCGCCCGGGCGCTGCTGTCGAGCTGGCCACGCAGTACGCCGTGCCGTGCGCTGGTCTGATCCGCGTGGTGCAGGTTGTGCCAGGACTCGCCCATCGAGGGGATCGCCAGCCACCACACGTTGCCCGAGCGGTCGCGCGATTTGAACGGGTGGTCGCCGACCGCGTGGCAGATCGAGTTGATCGACCAGGTCACGTGGTGCAGCAGCCCGACCCGGACCAGCCCGGCCCAGAAGAACGCGGTCACCGCGCCCTGCCACGACCACGCCCACAGGCCGCCGACCAGCGCCGGAGCCGCCAGGGACACGGCGACCCAGAGCGGGAACTGGCGGGAGACGCGAATCATGTCGCGGTCCTTGAGCAGGTCGGGCGCGTACTTCTCCTGCGAGGTCTGCTCGACGTCGAACAGCCACCCCATGTGCGCCCACCACAGGCCCTTGGCCAGCGCGCCGACGCTGGTGCCGTAGCGCCACGGCGAGTGCGGGTCGCCCTCCTTGTCGGAGAACTTGTGGTGCTTGCGGTGGTCGGCGACCCACCGCACCAACGGACCCTGCACGGCCATGTTGCCCGCGATCGCGAGCGCGATCCGGACCGGGCGCTTGGCCTTGAACGACCCGTGGGTGAAGTAGCGGTGGAACCCGATGGTGATCCCGTGGCCGGTGATGGCGTACATCACCACGCCGATCACCACGTCGTGCCAGGACAGCCCCCAACCCCATGCCGCCGGCACCGCTGCCACCAACGCGAGGAACGGGATGCCGATGAAGAGCGCCAGTGCGATCTGTTCGGCGACGTGCTTGCGCTCACCGCCGAGCGTGCCGCGCGGGGCCGCGTCGTCGGCGGGCTTCCGTTCGGCTTCGAGCACGCTGGTGCCGGGGGAAGGGGTCATAGGGATTCCCTCAGGTCGGGGACAGGCGATGCTACGGCGACGTAACCTACGGAGCCGTAAGTTCCGCCAGTATGGCAGGTCATGAGCGGAAAGTGAGGTGTCCGCACAGCCTCCGATTTTTCCGGGCACCTTGGTCAAAACCCTTGTGTCGGACGGCTTCCCGGCCCGGTCGGGAGCATGCGCGATGCGTCCGGCGGGCTTTTCGGGACCGCCCCGCGGCCGGCTTCCGCGAGGTTCGATGGGGTCGGCGGGGGGTTATTCGCGCACGAAGCGTCGAGGGGCCGGCATAGTAGGTGCCGTGAAAACGGGATGAGCCCGCCTGCCAAGCGGAATGCCCGATTCATTCCGCTATGGTGTAACTCGGCAGCACACGGGGTTTTGGTCCCCATGGTCCAGGTTCAAATCCTGGTAGCGGAGCCTTTCGGCAGTGCCGACCGCAGCGGCGCGTGGAGCCTTCTCCCGACGGCGCTATCCTCGTAGGGCCCGGTTTGTTCGGCTCGGCTTCGTCGTGCCGTCATTTCGTTTCTCCGGAGTCGGCCTCCGGAGTCGTCGGGCATCCCCCGCCAGCGATGCCGAGGAGCCTTGCTCTGTGAGCCCCATCCGCCCGGCTGCCGTCGTCGTACTTGCTGCGGGTGAGGGCACCCGCATGCGCTCCAAGACCACCCCGAAGGTGTTGCACGCCCTGGCCGGTAGGGCCATGGTCGGGCACGTGGTCGAGGCCGCGCGACGGCTGGATCCCGAAGACCTGATCGTCGTCGTCGGCCACGGTCGCGACCAGGTCGCGAGCTATCTGTCCGAGCTGGACCCGGCCGCCCGAGTGGTCGTCCAGGAACAGCAGAACGGCACCGGCCACGCCGTCCGCGTCGCCTTGGACGGGCTCGCCGAGTCCGGCCGGGAGCCGGACGGAGTGGTCCTGGTCACGTGCGGGGACACCCCGCTGCTCACCTCGGACAGCCTGGCCGCGATGGTCCACACGCACGAGAGCGAGGGCAACGCGGTCACCGTGCTCTCCGCCGTCGTGCCGGATCCGGCGGGCTACGGCCGGATCGTCCGGGAGAACACGCCCGACGGGCGCGGCGCCGTCACCGCGATCGTCGAGCACAAGGACGCCTCCGCCGCCCAGCGCGCGATCGCCGAGATCAACTCCGGCGTGTACGCGTTCGACGGCAAGCTGCTGCGCGAGGCGCTCGGCCGGATCACCCCGCACAACAGCCAGGGCGAGGAGTACCTCACCGACACCCTGCACGTGCTGCGCGAGGCCGGACACCGGGTGGGCGCCGCGGCCGCGGTGGACCACCGGGAGATCCTGGGCGTCAACGACCGGGTGCAGCTCGCCGAGGCACGGCGGGTGTTCAACGACCGCCTGCTCGAGGCCGCGATGCGCTCCGGCGTGACCGTGATCGACCCCGCGACCACCTGGGTCGACGTGGACGTCACCTTCGAGCCGGACGCCGTGATCCACCCCAACACCCAGCTGCACGGCGCCACCAGCGTCGCCGCCGAGGCCGTGGTGGGCCCCAACTGCACGCTGCGCGACACCGTCGTCGGCGAGCGGGCCCACGTATACAACGCCACCACCGAGGGCGCCGAGATCGGCCCCGAGGCGACCGTGGGTCCGTACACCTACCTGCGACCGGGCACCCGGCTCGCGGGCAAGGCCAAGGCCGGCGGTTTCGTGGAGATGAAGAACGCCGTGCTGGGCGAGGGATCCAAGGTGCCGCATCTGACCTACGTCGGGGATGCGACCATCGGAGTGGGTGCCAACATCGGTGCGGCCACGATCTTCGTGAACTACGACGGAGTGAACAAACACCACACGGTGGTCGGGGACCACGTGCGAGTGGGCAGCGACACCATGCTGGTCGCCCCGATCGAGATCGGCGACGGTGCCTACACGGCCGCCGGATCGGTGATCACAGAAGATGTCCCGCCCGGTGTGATGGCGGTGGCGCGGGGGCGCCAGCGCAACATCGACGGGTGGGTCGCACGCAAACGCGCGGGTACGGCCTCGGCGCAGGCCGCCGAACGCGCGCTCGCGTCGAGCCAGGGCGACGCGGGTGACGTGCACACAACGGCCGGGCCGAACGACGGTTCTGCCGAGGCGAATGGCAAGGAGACGGTGCT
The DNA here is from genome assembly GCF_044765325.1 of Embleya sp. NPDC127516. Classification (NCBI taxonomy): domain Bacteria; kingdom Bacillati; phylum Actinomycetota; class Actinomycetes; order Kitasatosporales; family Streptomycetaceae; genus Embleya; species Embleya sp. NPDC127516. Next base: position 51,077 of record NZ_JBIWJT010000003.1, read on the forward strand.
GTGAGCGGGATCAAGGTGACGCCTGAGCGCAAGCTCATGCTCTTCACGGGCAGGGCCCACCCCGAACTTGCGAAGGAGGTGGCCTCGGAGCTCGGTGCGGATCTCGTTCCCACCAAGGCCTTCGAGTTCGCCAACGGGGAGATCTACGTACGTTTCGAGGATTCCGTACGAGGTGCCGACGCGTTCGTGATCCAGAGCCACACGGCTCCGATCAACACGTGGATCATGGAACAGCTCATCATGATCGACGCGCTCAAGCGGGCCTCCGCCAAGCGCATCACGGTCATCGTGCCGTTCTACGGCTACGCCCGACAGGACAAGAAGCACCGCGGTCGCGAGCCGATCTCGGCCCGACTGATGGCGGACCTGTTCAAGACCGCCGGCGCCGACCGGCTGATGGCCGTGGACCTGCACACCTCGCAGATCCAGGGCTTCTTCGACGGTCCGGTGGACCACCTGTTCGCGCTGCCGCTGCTTGCCGACCACGTCGGCAAGCGGGTGGACCGCGAGCGGCTCACCGTGGTCTCCCCGGACGCCGGCCGCGTGCGGGTGGCCGACCAGTGGACGGACCGCCTCGGCGCGCCGCTGGCGATCATCCACAAGCGTCGCGACCCCAACATCGCCAACGAGGTCACCGTGCACGAGGTGGTCGGTGACGTCGCCGGCCGTACGTGTGTGCTGGTCGACGACATGATCGACACCGGTGGCACGATCTGCGCCGCCGCCGAGGCGCTGTACGAGAACGGCGCCGCCGACGTGATCGTGGCCGCCACCCACGCGGTGCTCTCCGGCCCCGCCGTGGACCGGCTGAAGAACTCGCGGATCAGCGAGGTCATCGTGACCAACTCGCTGCCCATCGAGGAGGAGCGTCAGTTCGACAAGCTGACCGTCCTGTCGATCGCGCCGATGGTCGGCCGGGCGATCCGCGAGGTCTTCGAGGACGGTTCGGTCACCAGCCTCTTCGAGGGCCACGGCTGACCCAGCACGCCGTCGACGGCCGCCCCCGAACGGGTCGTCGAGCCTTGACTCACGTACGCCGCCCGGCCGTTCGGCCGGGCGGCGTACGTGTGCCCGCCTGCTTTTCGAGGTATCTTGCGTCGAATGGGGCGCGCGCCATCACTCGTTCGAGTGGCGCTCCCCGCGACCCGATTTCGGGGTGACCGAGAAGAGCGGGTAGGCTAACGGGGTTGCCCGGCGAGGGATGCGCGCTACTTGCTCCGTGATCGACGCGGTAGTTGTGTGTCGTGTACTCCTCCAAGGCTTTTACAGGGGACCCGGTGCCACTCGGGCACCTACGAACCGACTCCGGCCATCACCGTCCGCAGTCGATCCGCACCATGGGGACCCCGCCCCGCCATCCGCCACCGCGTCGTTCGAGGAGTACCCGTCGTGTCCGAGGTCCGTATCGTCGCCGAGCCGCGTTCCGAGTTCGGCAAGGGTGCCGCCCGTCGCGCCCGTCGCGCGGGTAAGGTGCCGGCCGTCCTCTACGGTCACGGCTCCGCTCCGCTCCACCTTGCGCTTCCGGGCCACGAGCTCATGCTCGCGCTCAAGACCCCCAACGTCCTGTTCTCGCTGGACATCGACGGCAAGGCGCAGCTCGCCCTGCCCAAGGACGTCCAGCGCCACCCGATCAAGCGGCACCTCGAGCACGTCGACCTGCTGATCGTCCAAAAGGGCGAGACGGTCACCGTCGAGGTTCCGGTCAGCACCGTCGGCGAGATCGCCCCGGGCGGCCTGCTCGAGACCGTCGTCCCGGCGCTCCCGGTCGAGGCCGACGCCACCGCCCTCCCCGGCACCATCGAGATCGACGTGACCGGCCTTCAGCCGGGCGCCTCGGTGCACGCCAAGGACATCAAGCTGCCCAAGGGCACCGCGCTCGCGGGCGACCCCGAGGCCGTCATCCTGCACATCCTCACCCCGTCGGCGCCTGAGCCGACCGCCGAGGAGACCGCGGCGGCCGACGAGGCCTGATCCGGTCCGTTGTCGTAGGACGAACGCGGGGACAACAACATCATGAGTGAGTCGCAGGCCCACGCCGGCACGGAGAACAGTCCGTGGTTGGTCGTGGGCCTCGGCAATCCCGGGCCCGAGTACACCGGGAATCGCCACAACGTCGGGTTCATGGTCGTCGATCTGCTCGCCGAGCGGGATCGATCGAAGTTCAAGGCGCACAAGTCGCGCGCGCAGGTGGTGGAGACCCGGATCGGTCCGCACCGGGTGGTGCTGGCCAAGCCGATGTCGTTCATGAACCTGTCCGGCGGTCCGGTGACCGCGCTGCGCGACTTCTACAAGATCCCGGTCGCGAACATCATCGCGGTCCACGACGAGTTGGACGTCGACTTCGGCGTGCTGCGGCTCAAGCGCGGTGGCGGCGACAACGGGCACAACGGTCTGAAGTCGATCACCAAGTCGCTCGGACCCGACTACCTGCGGGTGCGGTTCGGCATCGGTCGTCCATCCGGGCGGATGGACGTGGCCGCGTTCGTGCTCAAGGACTTCTCCGCGACCGAGCGCAAGGAACTCGCGTTCGAGGTGGACCGGGCGGCCGACGCGTGCGAGGCACTGGTGCGCGAGGGCCTGGAGCGCGCGCAGAATCGGTTCAATACCTGACCCGACGGGTCGCGACGTGCACGAGGGCGGGTCTCCCACGGGGACCCGCCCTCGGGCGTCCGGGCCGGCTACCAGCGGCCGTCGTCGCGGATGCGCACCGGGGCGTGGCCCAGCACCAGCGCGCTGATCGCGCTGTCCATCGACGAGCCGATGAACCACTCGCCGGTGTGGTCCAGGCCGAACACCCGACCGCTCGGGTCGATCGCCAGATAGCCGCTGCCGCCGTCCTCGTCGCCGAGGGGGGCCAACGGGGTGCCCAGCGCGCGGCCCACGTCGGTGAGCGTGCGCGGCAGGTGCAGGCCCCGGGTGGGGTCGATGGTGAACGGCCGGCGCAGCACGTCCTTGCCCGCGCCGCCGATGGCGAAGTGCAGCGTGCCGAACTCGGCCCAGGCCACCAGCGCCGCCGGGAACACGCTGTGCCGGTGCCCGTCGGGTGACTCGTGGTCGCTGATCTGCCGGGCCCACGCCTCGGCCTGGGCCAGCCGGCGCCGGCCCACGGTCCAGCCGGCCCGTTTGAGTTCGTGCACCACGTCGGAGGAGAACCGCGACACGTCAGCCGCTTTCCGTCGAGGCGACGCCGAAGTGCTCGAGCATCGCCGCGCACGACCGACACGGCGGTTGATACGTGTCGTGCTGCGGGTCGCCGTCCTCGCGGATCCGCCGCAGGGTCAACTTGGCCCCCTTGAGCGAGCGCCGCGCCTCCTGCACGGTGAACGGCCGCCGGGCCGCCCGCTTGGTACGCGCCGCCTCGGCCTCGAAGAGGTGCTCGGAGACCAGCTCGACCTCGGGGCAGCGGCCCCGCCAGCGCTCGCGCGACTCGACCGGGAGCGCCGCCAGGAAGTCCCGGACCAGCGGATGCGCCGTCGGCACGGTGTCACCCTTGGCGCCGGCCCGGGTGCGGATGCGCTTGCCGACGAACAGCGCGGCCGCCACGGCCGGGAGGATGCTCTCGCGGGTCCCTCGCGGGCCGCCGCTCTCGCGCGGCTCGAAATCCGCCGGCTCCAGGTCCGGATCCACTTCCGCCGTACGTTCCTTCGCCAGGGTCGTCGTCGGAGTACCCGCGGCCACGTGGCGTTCCCTTCTCGTTCATGTGCTGCTTCGGTCGGCGCTGCCTGTGTCGAGATCTCGATCATGCCGGCGCCGCAATCGGTGACTGTGCGTGTAACAGCGTGCCAAACGTCTCGGTGACCCGTGCAACCGGGACTCCCGCAAGGATCTTCGCAGTTCGGTCCGACCCGCGGATTTCCCGGTTGACCCCCGGCGGAGCGAATCGGGCGCTAGCTTCGTTCGAGTGGGGGTGCCGTGCGGCGGCTGGGCCCGTGCGGCCGGGGGGAGCAGGGGAGTTGACGTTCCGTCATGTCGAATTCCGGGTCTGGGCGGGCCATCGGGCTCGCCGTCATAGGGGCCGGCTATTGGGGGCCCAATCTGGTGCGCAACGCGCAGGCCACACCGGCCCTGCGGGTGGAGTGGTTGTGCGACCTCGACGAGGTCCGGGCCCGTGCGGTCCTGGGTGAGTACAGCACGGTCCGGGTGAGCACGTCGTACCAGGACGTCCTGGCCGACCCGCGTGTGCAGGCCGTCGCGATCGCGACGCCCGCCGGAACCCACTTCGACCTGGTCGCGGCGGCTCTGGAGGCGGGCAAGCACGTCCTGGTCGAGAAGCCGATCACATCCGATCACGCGGACGCGGTCAAGCTGGTCGAACTGGCCGAGCGCAACGGTCTGACGCTGATGTGCGACCACACGTTCTGTTACATGCCGGTGGTTCGGCACATCCGCGACTTGATCCACGGCGGCGAACTGGGCGACATCCGCTTCATCGACTCGGTGCGGATCAACCTGGGTCTGGTCCAGCCGGATGTGGACGTGCTGTGGGATCTGGCGCCGCACGACCTGTCGATCCTGGACTTCATCCTGCCGCTCGGGGTGCGACCGGTGTCGGTGTCCGCGCATGGCGCGGACCCGCTGGGCACCGGCCGGGCCTGTCTGGCCTACCTGGTGGTGCGGCTGAACACCGGCGCCATCGCGCACATCCATGTGAACTGGCTCTCGCCGACCAAGGTGCGCACCACCATCATCGGCGGTTCGCGGCGCACCCTGGTGTGGGACGACACCAATCCCACCGCCCGCCTCCAGGTGCACGACAAGGGCATCGATCTCGCCGAGGACGCCGCGCTCAGCCCGGAGGCCCGGCGGGAGAAGCAGATCTCCTACCGGGTGGGCGACGTCGTCTCGCCCGCGCTGCCCGAGCGGGAGGCGCTGCGCGCGGTGATGGCCGAGTTCGCCGAGGCGATCGGTACGTCCCGGCCCGCGCTCACCGACGGCCGCGCGGGTCTGCGCGTCCTGGAACTGCTGGAGGCCGCCACGCGCAGCCTGGAACTGGGCGGCGTCACCGTCGCGCTGGGAGAACTCCGATGAGTGTCGAGATGGCCGGTTCGCGCTGTGTGGTCACCGGGGGGGCCGGGACCATCGGATCCACCATCGTGGACCACCTGTTGGCCGCCGGCGCGGCGAAGGTGGTCGTGCTGGACAACCTGACCCGGGGGCACCGGGGCAACCTGGCCCGGGCGCTCGCCGACGAGCGGGTCGACCTGGTCGAGGGCGACATCCGCGATCGCCCGCTGCTCGCCCGCCTGATGCCGGGCACCGACGTGGTGTTCCACCTCGCCGCGATCCGGATCACCCAGTGCGTGGAGGAACCCCGGCTCGCGCTGGAGGTGTTGGTGGACGGCACCTACGACGTCATGGAGGCGGCGGTCGCCGCCGACGTGCGCAAGGTGGTCACCTCCTCCTCCGCGTCGGTCTACGGCCTCGCCGAGGAGTTCCCGACCACCGAGCGGCACCACCCGTACGACAACGACACGCTCTACGGCGCGGCCAAGCTGTTCAACGAGGGCCTGCTGCGCAGCTTCCGGGCGATGTACGGCCTGGACTACGTCGCGCTGCGCTACTTCAACGTCTACGGTCCGCGGATGGACGTGCACGGTCTGTACACCGAGGTGTTGATCCGCTGGATGGAGCGGATCGGCAAGGGGGAACCCCCGTTGATCTTCGGCGACGGCTTGCAGACCATGGACTTCGTGTACACCGAGGACATCGCGCGCGCCAACCTCCTTGCCGCGCGCGCCGATGCGAGCGGCGAGGTGTTCAACATCGCGTCCGGGAGCGAGACTTCGCTGCGCGGGTTGGCCGAGCGGCTGCTGGTGGTGATGGGCGCGGACGGGCTGGGGATCGAGTACGGCCCGGCCCGGGCGAGCGGCGGGGTGACCCGACGGCTGGCCGATACGACCAAGGCGGCAAGGGAGTTGGGCTTCACCGCCGAGGTGGACATCGACGAGGGGCTGCGTCGACTGGTGGCGTGGTGGCGGGACGCGGCCTGATCCGACCGGGGCACCGAGGGGGTTCGGTGCGTACCGGGTGCGGGCGGGCGCGGCGGGGACATGGGTTGGCAGGGCGGACCGGGCTGGGGGAACAGGCACGATGAGCATGGAACGAATTCCGGTGATGCGCCCCTGGATGGGCGAGGAGGAGGCCGCCGCGGCGGCCGACGCGGTGCGCTCGGGGTGGGTGGCCCAGGGGCCCCGGGTGGTCGCCTTCGAGCAGGCCTTCGCGGACCATGTCGAGGTGCCCGCGGCGATCGCGGTCTCCTCGTGCACCACCGCGCTGCACCTGGCGTTGATCAACGCCGGGGTGGGGCCGGGCGACGAGGTCGTGGTGCCCTCGTTGTCGTTCGTGGCGACCGCGAACGCGGTGCGCTACGTCGGCGCGCGACCGGTGTTCGCCGATGTCGATCTCGGCACCGGGAACCTGACCCCGGAGACGATCGAGACGGTACTCACCGCCGCGACGCGCGCGGTGATCCTGGTCGACCAGGGCGGCATCCCCGCCGATCTGGACGGCGTGCGGGCACTGGTGGACGGCCGGGGCATCGTGGTGGTGGAGGACGCGGCGTGCGCGGCGGGCTCGACCTACAAGGGCCGCCCGGTGGGCGCGGGCGCGATGTCCGCGACCTTCTCGTTCCACCCGCGCAAGCTGCTGACCACCGGCGAGGGCGGCATGCTCACCCTCGCGCGCGAGGGCGCGGCGCCTCGGCTGCGCCGGTTGCGCGAGCACGGGATGAGTGTGAGCGCGGCCGACCGGGACGCGGCGGACCGCGCGGGCGGGGCGCCCGTGGTGGAGAGCTACGACGAACTGGGCTTCAACTACCGGATGACCGACATCCAGGCGGCGGTCGGCCTGGTGCAACTCGGCCGGTTGCCGGCCATGGTCGCCCGTCGGCGCGAACTCGCGGCTCGTTACCACGAGTTGCTCGCCGACGTGGCGGGCCTGGAGACGGCTGCGGACCCGGCGTACGGACTGACCAATTATCAGGCGTTCTGGGTGCTGCTGCCCGAGGACTTCCCCGTGTCGCGCGACGACCTGCTCGGCGAGCTCGCCCGGGCCGGGATCTCGGCGCGTCGGGGGATCATGGCGGCGCACCTGGAGCCGGCGTACGCGGACGTCGAGCACGTGCCGCTGCCCGCGACCGAGCGGCTGACCCGGGACTCGCTGATCCTGCCGCTGTTCCACGAGTTGACCGAGGCGCAGCAGGACCGGGTGGTCGCCGCGGTGCGGGCGGCGGCCGGCGTCCGGGCGGCGGTCTAGTGTCCTTTCGCGACCTGCTCCTGGTCGGAGCCGGGGGATTCGCCCGCGAGGTCGCCGCGGCGATCCCGGAGTTCCGCGCGCCGCGCGGTAGTTCCGGATGGCGGTTGCTCGGTTTCCTGGACGATGATCCGGCCCGGTGGGACACCGAGGTGGACGGCTTCGCGGTGCTCGGCGGCGCCGACACGGCGCACAAGTGGCCGGACGCCCTGGTGGTGGTGTGTGTGGGGAGTCCGACGAACTGGTGGAGCCGCTCTCGGGTGGTGGCCCGGCTGGGCCTGCCGGACAGCCGCTGGGCCACGCTCGTGCACGTGAGCGCGGTGGTCCCGCGCACGTGCGAGGTGGGGCCGGGCGCGGTGTTGATGGCGCAGACGGTGTTGACCACCTCGGTCCGGGTGGGCGCGCACGCGCACGCCATGCCGCAGGTGGTGCTGACCCACGACGACGACGTGCGCGAGTTCGCCACGCTGGCCTCGGGGGTTCGGCTCGCGGGTGGGGTGACGGTGGGCCGGGAGGCGTACCTGGGGGCCGGTGCGCTGGTGCGCGAGCAACGCGTGATCGGCGCCCGGTCGCTGGTGGGGATGGGCTCGGTCGTGACGCGGGACGTGCCGCCGGCCGAGGTGTGGGCGGGGGTGCCGGCCCGCCGACTGCGGTCGGCGCCGATTCCCGCCGCCGAGCCGCAACGACGAGGGGGAGATGCGGATGAGTGCTGACCTGGACCGGATTCCGTTGGTGGACCTGGCCGCGGCACACGCCGAGGTGGCGGCCGAGGTCGAGGCCGGCATCGCCCGGGTGCTGGCCACGTGCGCGTTCGTGGGCGGTCCCGACGTCGCGGGCTTCGAGGCCGAGTACGCCGAGTTCTCCGGCGTCGCGCACTGCGTGGGGGTGGCCAACGGCACCGACGCGGTGGAGTTGGCGCTGCGGGTGCTGGGCGTCGGCGCGGGCGCGGGAGTGGTGATGCCGGCGAACACGTTCGTGGCGACCGCCGAGGCGGCCGTTCGCGCGGGCGCGCGGCCTGTGTTCGCCGATGTGGACGACGAGTACCTGTTGCTGGACCCGCAGCGGGCCGCCGAGGCGCTGGGCGGCCCGGTCGAGGTCCGTGCGCTGCTGCCGGTGCACCTGAACGGGCAACTGGCCCCGATGGGCGCGCTGCGGGCGCTGGCGGACGCACGCGGGCAGGCCCTGGTGGAGGACGCCGCGCAGTGCCAGGGTGCGACCCAGGACGGCCGCGGGCCCGGCACGTGGGGGCCCGACGCGATCGCGGCGACCAGCTTCTACCCGGGCAAGAATCTGGGCGCGTACGGCGATGGCGGCGCGGTGGTGACGAACAGCGAGGCGTACGCGCTCGCGCTGCGCGAGATGCGCGACCACGGCTCGTCGCGCAAGTACGTGCACACACGCCTTGGCTTCAACTCGCGCCTGGACACCATCCAGGCCGCGGTGTTGCGGGCCAAGCTGGGCCGGCTGGCGCAGTGGAACACACGGCGGCGGGCGGTCGCGGCCCGCTACGACGCGCTGCTGGCCGGGGTCGAGGGGGTGCGGGTGCCGCGGACCGCGCCGGGCAACGAGCACGTGTGGCACCTGTACGCGGTCCGGGTGCCCGAGCGGGACAAGGTGCTCGCGCTGCTGAACGAGGCGGGGGTCGGCGCCGGCGTGCACTACCCGGTGCCGGTGCACCTACAGCCCGCGTTCGCCGAACTGGGCTACGCGCGCGGCGACTTCCCGGTCGCCGAGCGGGCCGCCGAGCAGATCCTGACGTTGCCGCTGTATCCGCAGCTCACCGTCGCACACCAGGAGCGCGTCGTGGAGGTGCTCGCGGGAGCGCTGAGCCGGCTGTGAGGCCCGGGTCCGACGAACGGCCGGCGGGTGCGCCCGCGCCCGGCGCGATCCGCTATCTCGGCCACGCGGGCTTCACGGTCGCGCACGCGGGCGTCTCGCTGCTGATCGACCCGTGGTTCCATCCGGCCTTCCTCGGCGCGTGGTTCCCGTTCCCGGACAACCGCGAACTGCTGCCCGGGGTGCTCGCCGGCGGGCACGACCTGCTCTACCTCTCGCACCTGCACGAGGACCACTTCGACGAGCGGGTGCTGGACCGGCTCGACCGCGGCATCACCGTGGTGCTGCCCAGGTACCGGTCCAAGTCGATGGTCAAGCGGATGAGCGCGCTGGGCTTTCGCGAACAGGTGGTGCTGGGTCACCGGGAGTCGTTCACGCCCGCGCCCGGGCTGACCCTGACCATGTTGCTGGACACCAGCCACAAGGAGGACAGCGGCCTGCTCGTGGATCTGGCCGGCTTCCGCTTCCTGGACCTCAACGACTGCAACACCCCGCTGGGCGAACTACCGGGCGACATCGACCTGTTGTCCGCGCAGTACTCCGGTGCGATGTGGTACCCGAACGCGTACGCGTATCCGGAGGAGACCCAGCGCAAGAAGACCGCCGAGGTGCGCTCGGACCTGTTCGACACACTGGTGCGCAAGGTTCGGCTGACCGGGGCGCGCGCGTATCTGCCCTCGGCCGGTCCGCCGGTGTTCCTGGATCCCGAACTGGCCCGGTACAACGACCGGGAGGAGACGATCTTCCCGCTGTGGGACGCGTTCGCCGACGACTTCGCGGCGGCCTGTCCCGGCGTGCGGGTGATCGAGGCCGCGCCGGGCGACGACCTGAGCGCGCCGACCGGACCGGTGGCCCATTGGCGCACCGACGTGTACCTGAGCGCGTACCGGGACCGCCGCGAGGCCGAGTGGCGGGCGTACGGGGACCGTGCCTTCGAGCCGGTCACGGCGAACGAACTGGACGCCTATCTGGCCCGGTTGCAGAGCTGGAACAAGCGCTTCCTGGGCGACTGGCGCAAGGATGTGCGGCTGACCTCGGACGGCGGTTCGTGGTCGGTGCGGCTGGGTCGGATCGCGGGCGACATCGTGTTCGAGGAGGAACCGGTGGATCCCGCCTACACGATCGAGGTTCCGCAGCGGGCGCTGCGCGCGATCGTGGACGGCGCGGTCGGGTGGGAGGAGGCGCTGCTGTCGATGCGCCTGGGTCTGGCCCGCGACCCGGACGTGTTCGACCTGACCCTGATGAGCCTGCTGCGCTACGGCGAGCACCCGGCGCAGACCATGCAGATGGTCCGTGAGCGCGAATCGGCCGCGCACGGCGAGTCGATCGAGCGGTGCGGGGTGCGGATGCAGCGCTTCTGCCCGCACGCCGGCGAGGACCTGTCGCACGCGGACATCGAGGCCGGCGTGCTGGAGTGCCCGCGGCACCACTGGAAGTGGCGCCTGGACACGGGGGAGTGCGTGTCGGGCGGCACGGTGCCGCTGCGGGTCGAGCCGACCGGTCCGGATGCCCCGAGTCGGTGAGGGTCGCCGCCGCTCGCTCGAGACACACATTCGGGCCGCATGGGTTGACATAACGTCTCGCGCCTATCGGCAGTCGACCGGCTCGTCTTGTGTGCCGTCACCCTTGCGAGCGAGCCCGCGCAACCCGTTCGGCCTATTTGTAATAGAAGATCATTGATCGCGGTATTGCATCCTTTGTATGTCGATAACGACGCGTTAGGCATTCGAAAGGAGAACGTTCTTCTCCGGAACGTCCTGGTTTCGTCACGAGCGTGTCATGGCGTGTCGAGTGTCGGTCGCGCGGCGGTCACAAGTGCTGCGGTGTGGCCGTCCGAGTCATTCGCGTCCCTCGGTCGGGACGGGGTGGCGCCCGTGATGTCTGGGAGGTTGTCCATGAGCACCTGGGGATGGGTCTGCCAGGAGAACGGTTGTTCGTCGAAGTCCGACGGCGCCCGTCAGCGATACCGGTCGAAGGACGCGGCACAGGTGGCGGCCAAGGCGCACACCAAGGCCACCGGGCACAAGACGAAGATCGTCGAGTACAGGTAGTCGGCGGGCGTCACCCGCCGGACGCGGATGACGGCACGAGCGGGAACAGGCCGGGCCGGCGCGCGGTGGTCGACATCCACGACCACCGCGCGCCGGCCGGAACGGCCCTACAACACCTCGATGTTGGGCCCCGCGCCGAGCACCCGACGACAGTCGAGCACATAGTCGGCGGCACGCAGCAGATCCAGGTCGACGTCGTCGTGATCGACGAGCAGGACGACCGCGTCCGCGGCGGCCACCGTCTCCGCGGTCAACTCCACCCGCCGCAAACGGGCGTCCACGACCTGGGCGAGATCCACGTGCGGGTCGGCGGCGGTGACCTCCGCGCCCAGGCTCAGCAACAGCCGGGCCACGTGCGCGGACGGCGACTCCCGGGCGTCGCCGGTGTTCTTCTTGTACGCGAGTCCCACCAGCAGCACTCGCGAGCCGTTGACCGACCGGCGCCGGGTGTTGAACGCGGCGGTGAGCCGGCGGATCACGTAGTCCGGCATGTGGTTGTTGACGTCGTTGGCCAACTCCACGAAGCGAAAGCTCTGACCGAGCGCGCGCTGCACCCGCCAGGACAGGTACGACGGGTCGATCGGCAGGCAGTGCCCGCCGACGCCCGGCCCCGGGGTGAAGCGCAGGAACCCGAACGGCTTGGTCGAGCAGGCGTCGATCGCCTCCCACACGTCGATGCCCAGATCGTGGGCGAACATCGCGACCTCGTTGACGAGCGCGATGTTCACGTGCCGGAAGGTGTTCTCGATCAGCTTGACCAATTCGGCCTCCTTGGGCGAGGAGACCGGCACGACACGGTCGATCAGCGACCCGTAGAAGTCCTCCACGACCGCGAGCGAGGCGGCGTCCACCCCGGAGACCACCTTCGGGGTGTTCACCAGGTTCCAGGTCGGGTTGCCCGGGTCGATCCGCTCCGGGCTGTAGCCCAGGTGGAAGTCCCGGCCCGCGGTCAGGCCGGAGCCCTCCTCCAGGATCGGGCCGACCAACTCCTCGGTGGTGCCCGGGTAGGTGGTGGACTCGAGCACCACGCAGGCGCCGGGACGCAGGTAGCGGGCCAGTGTGCGCGCGCACTCCTCGATGTAGCTCAGGTCCGGGACGCCCTCGCGCAGCGGCGTGGGCACGGTGATCACCGCGATGTCGTAGCCGCCCAGGTCGCGCGGCTCGGCGGTGGCCCGATAGCTGCCCGCGTCCAGGATCGCCCGCACGTGCGCGGACGGGATGTCCTCGACGTACGACTCGCCCGCAGCCAGTCGCTTGACCCGCCCCTCGTCGACGTCGTAGCCGACCACCTCGTGGCCCACCTGTGCGGCCCGAACCGCCAGCGGCAGCCCCACGTACCCCTGACCGGCGATGACAACACGCATCCGAGAATCCCCCTCCTCGCGCAACCGCCCACCCCCGAGCGGCTGGTGACGCAACGTCAGGTGCGGCCCGGCACGTGATCGGCACGCGGCTTGGCCACCACCCAGGACGACACGAGCCCGGCCACGCGTTCGCCGCGCACCACCGCCCCGGGAAAGCGCGAGAGCAACTCGCCCCGCCGGGCCGGGAAAACCGCGGGCGCCGAACCGACGACCCGCGAGCGCACCCGGTCCGGCATCAGATGCAGCGCCGGCAGCGAGGTCTGCGGATCCAGCGGGTGCTCCCGGGCGGCGGCGCGCAGCCAATAGCGCTCCGCGCTCGCGTGCACGACGTCGGCCAGTCGGGCCCGCGCGGTCGGCACGGCCAACCGATCCAGCAGCCCGTCGCATACCACCAAGTCGCAACTCCCGGACCACTCCAGCGGATCGGCCGCTTCGCGGACCAACCACGAGGCGAGCTCCGCGGACTTGTCCGCGGCGTCGACCACGCGCACGTGCGCCGGCCGGACCGGGGCGTGCCACCAGAACTCGGCCGAGCCGCCCAGGTCCACCACCCGCAACCGCTCGATGTCCGGGAACGCCTCGCGGAACCACAGCCATCGCCGCGCCCGCGCCCCGGCTTCCACCTGCGTGCGCGCGGCTCCCGCGCGCACCGACCAGGCCCGGACCAGACGTTGCGGTGGTGACATCGTGCGCGATCCCCCCTGACGAGCCCGCGACCGAGCGCCCCGGGCCGAGCTCAGGTTATGGCCATAACCCGACCCCCACGCGGGAAACCGGCGAACCCGGGACGGCCCGGACGCGAACATGCGAACGGCCCCGGGGAAGGATCCCGGGGCCGTTCGCGGTCATCGCGAGCGGTCAGGCACTGGGCCAGACGATGCTCTGGATCTCGCTGTAGGCGGCCAGTCCGTACGAGCCGCCGTCGCGGCCGACACCGGACTGCTTGAAGCCGCCGAAGGCGGCCTCCATGTTGCGCCCGACGGTGTTCACACCGACACCGCCCGAGCGCAGCCGGCGGGCGATCCGATAGGCGCGCGTGCTGTCGCCGGAGAACACGTAGGAGAGCAGACCGTAGTCCGAGTCGTTGGCGATCCGGATCGCCTCCTCCTCGTCCCCGTCGAACGGGATCACCGTGACCACCGGGCCGAAGAACTCCTCGCGCGCGATGGTCATCTCGTTGGTCGCGTCCGCGAACAGCGTGGGCGCGACGTAGAAGCCCTTCTCGAAGTCCGGCCGCTCGCCACCGACCACCAGGCGGGCGCCCTCCTCGCGGCCCTTGGCGATCAACGCCTCCACCCGGCCGCGCTGCACCGCCGAGATGACCGGGGTGACCTGGGTCGCCGGGTCCAGCGGGCTGCCGACCTTCAGACCGCGCGCGTGCTCCGCGAGCCGCTCCACCAGCCGGTCGTAGATGCCGCGCTGGGCGATCACCCGGGTCGGCGCGGTGCAGATCTGGCCCGCGTAGAAGCTCCACACGGTGCCGATGCCGTGCACGGCCGCGTCCAGGTCCGCGTCGTCGAGCACGACGCACGCGCCCTTGCCGCCGAGCTCCATGAGCTGACGCTTGAACGTGCGACCGGCGACCTCGGCGATCCGCGAGCCGATCAGCGTCGAACCGGTGAAGCTGATCATGTCCACGTGCGGCGAGGCCACCGCCGCCTCGGAGACGTCCACGCCCGAGCCGGTGATGATGTTCAGCACGCCGGCGGGCAGCCCGGCCTCGGCCAGCGCCTCGGCCATCCGGTACACCGCCAGCGGGTCCTGCGGCGCGGGCTTGACCACGACCGTGTTGCCCATCGCCAGCGCGGGCGCGACCTTGCCCGCGGTGTTCGCGAGCGGGTTGTTGTACGACGTGATGCAGGTGACCACACCGACCGGCTGGCGGATCTCCTGCGCGCCGAAGATGCCCGCGCGGCTCAACGCGGTCTCCGGGGTCGGCTGCGGGTTGAGCGCGAACTCGGTCGGCTCCAGCGCGCCCTTGGCGTAGCGCTTGAAGCGCGAGTACGTGGTGCCCAACTGCATCATGCCCGCGACCGCGAGCGTGGCGCCGGTCTCGGCGGAGGCGAGCGGGACCACCTCGGCGCCCATCTGCAGGAACAGGTCCGCGGCCCGGTCCAGGATGCCGGCGCGCTCCTCGGGAGTGGTCCTCGACCAGGTGTCGAATGCCTCGGCCGCCGCCGCCGCGGCCGCGTTCGCCTGCTCCACCGACGCCTCGGGCGCCAGGCCCACGACCTCCTCGGTCGCCGGGTTGATCACTTCGTAGTGACCACGCTCCGGCTCGACCCATTCGCCGCCGATGTAGAGCTTCTGCTGCGCGCTGCTCATCGTGTCCGTCGTCTCCCCTGGTCCAGCCGCTGCCCCGGACTCCCGACGCGCCGTCGAAAATCCGACGACCCGTCAGATTCCTGTTCGCAGGCCATTGGACCCCCTAACAGTCGCATTGCCAAGAGGGTGGGGTAGGCGGTGCTGGTCACAGTCACGCATTGTCATCGCGGGCCACACGGACCCCTTCGGGCGTAGGGTTGTCGGGGAACCCCGGTCCTTTTCCAAGGTCGGGGCCGTTCGCGTTGCGGAGGATCCAACCGGCCCATGAGCCTGACCGGTCTGCTAGACATCGTCGTCCAGGACCCCGCCGTCGCCGAGGCGGTGCGGGCCGCGTCCGAGGGCCGCGGTACCGCCCTCGACCTCGTCGGACCACCGGCACTGCGCCCGTTCGTGGTGGCCGCCATCGCGGCCCGCGCGGATCGGCCCGTGCTCGCGGTCACCGCCACCACCCGCGAGTGCGAGGACCTGGTGGCGGCCCTCGGGTCGCTGCTGCCCGAGGACTCCGTCGTGGAGTACCCCTCGTGGGAGACACTGCCGCACGAGCGGCTCTCCCCGCGCTCGGACACCGTCGGGCGCCGCCTCGCGGTGCTGCGCAGACTCGCGCACCCGACCTCGGGCGGCCTCGCCGACTCCGGCACCGGAACCCTCAAGGTCGTCGTCGCGCCGATTCGCAGCGTGCTCCAGCCCCAGGTCAAGGGGCTGGGCGAGCTGGAGCCGGTGGCCCTGACCGCCGGCCTGGGCATCGCCCTGGACACCGTCGTCGAGCAGCTCGCGGCCGCCGCCTACTCCCGGGTCGACCTGGTGGAGAAGCGCGGCGAGTTCGCGGTGCGCGGCGGCATCCTGGACGTCTTCCCGCCGACCGAGGAGCATCCGCTCCGGGTCGAGTTCTGGGGCGACCAGGTGGAGGAGATCCGCTGGTTCAAGGTCGCCGACCAGCGCTCCCTGGAGACCGCCGAACACGGTCTGTGGGCACCGCCGTGTCGCGAGTTGCTGCTCACCGACGAGGTCCGCGAGCGGGCCCGCGAGTTGCTCGAGGAGCACCCGGGTCTGGTCGAGATGCTCGGGCGGATCGCCGAGGGCATCGCGGTCGAGGGTATGGAGTCGCTCGCGCCCGCCCTGGTGGACGACATGGAGCTGCTCCTGGACGTGCTGCCGGCCGGGAGCCATGTGCTGGTCTGCGACCCGGAGCGGGTGCGCACCCGTTCGGCGGACCTGGTGGCCACCAGTCGCGAGTTCCTGGACGCCTCCTGGGCCGCCGCGGCGGGCGGCGGGGAGAGCCCGATCGACCTGGGCGCGGCGTCGCTGTGGAGCCTGGCGGACGTGCGCGAGCACGCCCGCGAGATCGGCGTGCCGTGGTGGTCGCTGAGCCCGTTCAGCGCGGACGCCGACGACGCGGGCACCGAGATCGGCGCGGTCGAGGTCGAGGCCTATCGGGGCGACGCGCAGCGGGTGCTGGCCGAGATCAAGGGCCGGCTCGCCGAGGACTGGCGCGTGGTGCTGGTCACCGAGGGCCACGGCCCGGCCGCGCGCTTCGTCGAGACGTTGTCCGGCGAGGGCGTGGCCGCCCGCCTGGACGGCGACCTGGCCCAGGTGCCCGACACCGGCATCGTGCACGTGACCACGGGCTGCATCGGCCACGGCTTCAGCTCCGAGCCGCTGCGCACGCTGGTGCTCACCGAGGAGGACGTCTCCGGCCAGCGCACCTCCACCAAGGACATGCGCCGGCTCCCCAGTCGACGGCGCAACATGGTCGACCCGCTGCAACTGCGGGCGGGTGACTTCGTGGTGCACGAGTCGCACGGCGTGGGGCGCTACGTCGAGATGGTCCAGCGCACCGTGCAGGGCGCGCAGCGCGAGTACCTGGTCCTGGAGTACGCGCCGGCCAAGCGCGGCCAACCCGGCGACCGGCTGTTCGTGCCCACCGACCAGCTCGAGCAGGTGACCAAGTACGTCGGCGGCGAGAGCCCGTCGCTGCACCGGCTCGGCGGTGCCGACTGGGCCAAGACCAAGGCCAAGGCGAAGAAGGCGATCAAGGAGATCGCGGGCGACCTGATCAAGCTCTACTCGGCCCGGATGGCCGCACCCGGACACGCGTTCGGCCCGGACACCCCGTGGCAGCGCGAGCTGGAGGACGCCTTCCCCTACATCGAGACGCCCGACCAGCTCTCCTCGATCGAGGAGGTCAAGGGCGACATGGAGAAGCCGATCCCGATGGACCGGCTGATCTGCGGCGACGTCGGCTACGGCAAGACCGAGATCGCCGTGCGCGCGGCGTTCAAGGCGGTCCAGGACGGCAAGCAGGTGGCCGTACTCGTGCCCACCACGCTGCTCGTCCAGCAGCACTTCTCCACCTTCTCCGAGCGCTACGCGCAGTTCCCGGTCGTGGTCAGGTCGTTGTCGCGGTTCCAGACCGAGACCGAGGCCAAGGCCGCCCTGGAGGGCCTGCGCGAGGGCTCGATCGACATCGTGATCGGCACCCACCGGCTGTTCTCGTCCGAGACGAAGTTCAAGGACCTGGGCCTGGTGATCGTCGACGAGGAGCAGCGCTTCGGCGTGGAGCACAAGGAGCAGCTGAAGAAGCTGCGCGCGAACGTGGATGTGCTGACCATGTCCGCGACGCCGATCCCGCGCACCCTGGAGATGGCGGTCACCGGCATCCGCGAGATGTCCACGATCACCACGCCGCCCGAGGAGCGGCACCCGGTGCTCACCTTCGTCGGTCCGTACGAGGAGAAGCAGATCGGTGCCGCGATTCGGCGCGAGCTGCTGCGCGAGGGCCAGGTCTTCTACATCCACAACCGGGTCGAGTCGATCGACCGCACGGCCGCGAAGATCCGCGAGATGGTGCCCGAGGCCCGGGTGGCCATCGCGCACGGCCAGATGCACGAGAACGCGCTCGAACAGGTGGTCGTCGACTTCTGGGAGAAGGAGTTCGACGTCCTGGTGTGCACCACGATCGTCGAGTCCGGCATCGACATCTCCAACGCGAACACGCTGATCGTGGAGCGGGCCGACAACTTCGGCCTGTCCCAGCTCCACCAGCTCCGCGGCCGGGTCGGCCGAGGCCGCGAGCGCGCGTACGCGTACTTCCTGTACCCGCCGGAGAAGCCGCTGACCGAGACCGCGCACGAGCGGCTCGCCACCATCGCCCAGCACACCGAGATGGGCGCGGGCATGTTCGTGGCGATGAAGGACCTGGAGATCCGCGGCGCGGGCAACCTGCTCGGCGGCGAGCAGTCCGGGCACATCGCGGGCGTGGGCTTCGACCTGTACGTGCGCATGGTGGGCGAGGCGGTCAACCAGTACAAGGAGCTCGCGGCGGGCGGCGGGGGCGTGGAGGAGACCCCGGAGATCCGGGTCGAGCTGCCCATCGACGCGCACGTCCCGCACGACTACGTGCCCGGCGAGCGACTGCGGCTGGAGGCGTATCGGCGGATCGCGGCGATCACCTGCGAGGCGGACATCGACGCGGTGCGGGCCGAACTGGTTGACCGTTACGGGCCGTTGCCGCAGCCGGTGGAGAACCTGTTGGAGGTGGCCCGGTTCCGTGCGCACGTGCGCGGCGCGGGCGTCGCCGATGTCACCCTCCAGGGCAACTTCGTCCGGTTCGGGCCGGTCGACCTGCGCGAGTCGCAGCAGTTGCGACTCCAGCGGCTCTACCCGAAGACCCTGGTCAAGACGGCGACCCACCAGATCCTGGTGCCCAAGCCGATGACCGCGCGGATCGGTGGTCAACCACTGCGCGACGTCGCGCTGCTGGCGTGGGCGCGAGACCTGGTGGACGCGATCCTGCTGGAGCCGATCGGCGCGGCGAAGAAGTGACCAGGAATCCCGGGCCGGCGCGACCCGCCGGCCCGGGACCCGGTGCGGCCCGCCGGCCCGAGACGTCGCCGGTCCGCCGACCCGGCCCGGATGATCTTGGCCAAAGTGCGGACTTCGAGCGTGCCCACCCGTATCTTTGATCGTTGGTCATGGGTCGCACGCCTGCCGTGGCCGACAGTCGCACCGCCGTACAGCGCCATCGAGCCCCGGGAGTTCGTGTGAGTCGCACGTCGCGTTCCGTCCCTGTCGATTCCGCGCACCGCCGGCGCCGGTCCGCGGCCCGGGCCCGGGTGGCCGCGCTGGGCCTGGTGCTCGTCACCGGTTTCGCGCTCACCGGCTGCTCGGAGTCCAAGGCCGGCGCCGCCGCCGTGGTCGGCGGGGACCGGATCGAGATCTCCACCCTGAACGCCAAGGTCGACAAGCTGGAGCAGGCGTTCTCCCGGAACAACCTGTCGCTGGCCGGCACGAGCGCCCAACTGGAGGCCAATCAGGCCGAGTTGGTGCAGCTCATCTCGCGACGGGTGGTCGACGAGGCGGCCCGGCGCAACCACATCACGCTGAACGCGACCCAGGTGCTCGCGGCCCGGCGCACACTGGAGGCGCGCTTCCCCAGCCCGGAGGCGCTGCAGGTCCGGCTGTTGCAGACCGGTGTGCTGCCCGGCGAGGTGGACGACTTCGTCCGCACCGAGGCGCTCAAGCCGGAGATCGCCAAGGCACGCGGGATCCAGCTCGGCTCGGCCGATGCCCAGGAGCGGCTCGAGGCGTACCTGAGCGACGTGGCGAGCTCGATGAAGATCACGGTCAACCCCAGGTACGGCATCTGGGACTCGGCGAAGCTGACCACGGCCGCCGCGGCGTACTCGTGGCTCGCCCCGGGCACCCAGCCCGCCGGGGCCGGCCTCACCGAGGTCGTGCCCGGCGCGGGGGGCGGCGCCTGACCCGGACCGTAGGCTGGCCGGGTGAGTGACTCGCCTGCTTCCGCGCCGCCCGCCCGTCTCGTCCTGCTCGCCGGGACCCACCGGGTCGCACCCGGTCTGTTGAGCTGGCCCGCGTGGCACACGCTGCGCGAGGCCACCGACACGCCGACCGGCCGCGTGTTGTCCGCCGACGCCGACCACCCGCAGCTTCCATATCTGCGCGAGGCGGGGGTCGAGGTCGAGATCCTCGACCCGGACGCGGGCTCGCGGGTGCTCGCGCGCCGGCTGCTGGAGCGGGCCCGGACCGGCCTGGTGGTGTGGCTCGCGGCCACCGACGACGATCCGGGCCTGGGCGCCGCGCTCGCGCAGGTCGCGGCGGGCGGTGAGGACACCGAGCCGATCCCGGAGATCGAGCTGTTGCCCGGCGCGTGGGACCTGCCGGGCGCGCGACTGCTCGACCTGGTCGCGGTGATGGACCGGCTGCGCTCGCCCGGCGGTTGCCCGTGGGACGCGAAGCAGACCCACGAGTCGCTCGCGCGGTATCTGGTCGAGGAGACCTACGAGCTGGTCGACGCGATCGACTCGGGGGACCGCGAGCACCTGCGCGAGGAACTCGGCGACGTGCTGATGCAGGTGTTCTTCCACGCCCGGGTGGCCGAGGAGGACGAGGCCGACCCGTTCTCGATCGACGACGTGGCCGGCGCCATCGTGGACAAGCTGATCAGCCGTCACCCACACGTGTTCGCGGACGTCGAGGCGGATACGCCGGAGGCGGTCGAGGCCAACTGGGACGCGCTCAAGGCGGCGGAGAAGAGCGACCGGGACTCGGCACTGGACGGGGTGGCGCTGAGCCAGCCGGCGCTGGCGCTGGCGGCGAAGTTCCTGTCCCGCACCCGCAAATCGGGTCTGACCGTGCCCACACCCACGCTGCCGACGGCCTTCGAGGACGACGACTACACCGGCCCCGAGGCGATCGGCGACCTCCTCCTGGCCGTCACCGAACTCGCGGCCCGCCACGGCGTCGACGCCGAGACCGCACTGCGCGCCGCGACCCTGCGCCACGGCGACCGGGTCCGCGCGGTCGAGCGCGGCTAGAAACGCACGAGGGCCCGGAACCGATCGGTTCCGGGCCCTCCTCGCGTCAATCGATCACACGCGGCGGAAGATCAGCGCACGCTTCACTTCCTGGATCGCCTTGGTGACCTCGATGCCACGCGGGCACGCCTCGGTGCAGTTGAAGGTCGTACGGCAGCGCCACACGCCCTCCTTCTCGTTGAGGATCTCCAGGCGCTCCTCGGCGCCCTCGTCCCGCGAGTCGAAGATGAACCGGTGCGCGTTGACGATCGCGGCCGGGCCGAAGTACTGCCCGTCGCTCCAGAACACCGGGCACGACGTGGTGCACGCCGCGCACAGGATGCACTTGGTGGTGTCGTCGAAACGCTCGCGATCCTCCGGGCTTTGCAGACGCTCGCGCGTCGGCTCGTTGCCCGACGTGATCAGGAACGGCATCACGTCCTTGTACGCCTGCATGAACGGGTCCATGTCGACGACGAGGTCCTTCTCCAGCTTCAGGCCCTTGATCGCCTCGACCGTGATCGGCTTGGACATGTCCAAGTCCTTGACCAGGGTCTTGCAGGCCAGCCGGTTGCGACCGTTGATCCGCATCGCGTCCGAGCCGCAGATGCCGTGCGCGCACGAGCGCCGGAAGGTCAGCGATCCGTCCTGCTCCGCCTTGATCTTCATCATCGCGGTCAGGATGCGCTCGGTCGGGTCGGCCTCGACCCTGAAGTCCTGCCAGTACGGCTCCGCGTCGGTCTCCGGGTTGAACCGGCGGATCCGCAGCGTGATCGTGATCAGGGTGTGGTCACGCTCGGCGGCCGTGGCTCCGTGCCCCTTGCCGGGCGCGGTCTCTTCCACTACGGCAGTCATCAGTACTTACGCTCCATCGGCTGGTAGCGGGTGACCACGACCGGCTTGTAGCCCAGGCGGATCGAGTGCTCGCCCTTCGCGTCGACCTCGCGGTACGCCATCGTGTGCTTCATGTAGTTCTCGTCGTCGCGCGCCTGGAAGTCCTCGCGCGCGTGCCCGCCGCGGGACTCCTTGCGGTTCTGCGCGCCGACCACCAGGACCTCGGCGAGGTCGAGCAGGAAGCCCAGCTCGATCGCCTCGAGCAGGTCGGTGTTGTACCGCTTGCCCTTGTCCTGGATGGAGACGTCCAGGTAGCGCTTCTGCAGGCTCTTGATGTCCGCGAGCGCCTGCTTGAGCGTCTCCTCGGTGCGGTAGACGCCGGCGTTGGCGTCCATCGTCTCCTGCATCTCGGCGCGGATCGCGCCGACCCGCTCGGTGCCCGCGCTGTCCCGCAGCCGCTCGATCAGCTCGACGACCGTGGCCTCGGGGGCCTCCGGCAGCTCGACGAAGTCGTGCGTCGTGGCGTATTCGGCGGCGGCGATGCCGGCGCGCCGACCGAACACGTTGATGTCGAGCAGCGAGTTGGTGCCCAGGCGGTTGGAGCCGTGCACCGATACGCAGGCGACCTCGCCGGCCGCGTACAGGCCGGGCACCACCGTGGTGTTGTCCGAGAGCACCTCGGCCTCGACGTTGGTCGGGATGCCGCCCATCGCGTAGTGCGCGGTGGGGTACACCGGGACCAGCTCGGTGGTCGGCTCGACGCCCAGGTAGGTGCGCGCGAACTCGGTGATGTCGGGCAGCTTCTCCTCGATCTGCTCCGCCGGCAGGTGGGTCAGGTCGAGGTAGACGTAGTCCTTGTTCGGACCCGCGCCGCGGCCTTCGAGCACCTCCAGGACCATCGAGCGCGCGACGATGTCACGCGGCGCGAGGTCCTTGATGGTGGGCGCGTAGCGCTCCATGAAGCGCTCGCCGTCCGCGTTGCGCAGAATGCCGCCCTCGCCGCGCGCGCCCTCGGTGAGCAGGATGCCCAGGCCCGCGAGGCCGGTCGGGTGGAACTGGTAGAACTCCATGTCCTCCAGCGGCAGCCCGCGGCGCCAGGCGATGCCCATGCCGTCACCGGTGAGGGTGTGCGCGTTCGAGGTGGTCTTGAAGACCTTGCCGAAGCCGCCGGTCGCGAAGATCACCGACTTGGCCTGGAAGACGTGGATCTCGCCGGTGGCCAGCTCGTACGCCACCACGCCCGAGGTGGTCTTGTTGCCCGCCTCGTCCTCGGCCAGCAGCAGGTCGAGCACGTAGAACTCGTTGTAGAACTCGACGTTCTGCTTGACGCAGTTCTGGAACAGCGTCTGCAGGATCATGTGGCCGGTGCGGTCCGCCGCGTAGCACGAGCGGCGCACGGCCGCCTTGCCGTGGTCGCGGGTGTGGCCGCCGAAGCGGCGCTGGTCGATCCGGCCCTCGGGGGTCCGGGAGAAGGGGAGGCCCATCTTCTCCAGGTCCAGGACGGCGTCGATCGCCTCCTTGCACATGATCTCCGCGGCGTCCTGGTCGGTGAGGTAGTCACCACCCTTGACCGTGTCGAACGTGTGCCACTCCCAGTTGTCCTCCTCGACGTTCGCGAGGGCGGCGCACATGCCGCCCTGCGCGGCGCCGGTGTGCGAACGCGTCGGGTACAGCTTGGTCAGTACGGCGGTACGGCTGCGCTTGCTCGACTCCAGGGCCGCGCGCATGCCGGCGCCGCCCGCGCCGACGATGACGGTGTCGTACTTGTGGGTCTGCATGATGCTCGTTCAGTCCTCGGGGTACTGGTCAGCTGCCGATGTTCGGGTCGAAGGTGAAGATCACCAAGGTCCCCAGGAAAAGCACGATCAGCGCGGACGTGTAGAGCAGCGCCTTGAGCCAGAACCGGGTCTGGTCCCGCTCCGCGTAGTCGTTGATGATCGTGCGCAGACCGTTGACACCGTGCAGCTCGGCGAGCCACAGCATGATGAGGTCCCACGACTGCCAGAACGGCGAGGACCAGCGGCCCGCGACGAACGCGAAGCCGATCTTGGACACACCGCCGTCCAGGACGAGCTGAATGATCAGGTGGCCGATGACCAGGACGACCAGGAGGACGCCCGACAGCCGCATGAACAGCCAGCCGTAGAGCTCGAAGTTGGTCTTGGTCGAACGCGGTGAGCGCTTGCTGCGCGGAGACTCGATCGACGGACCGCCGCCGTGGATCTTGGGCGCGTTTTCGATGGTGGCGGACACTTCAGCTCCCGAAGATGGTCTTGATCGAGTGCTGCAGGATCGGGTAGGCACTCCCGGCCATCAGCACGACCCAGACGCCGACGACAGTCCAGAGCATCTGCTTCTGGTAGCGCGGGCCCTTCTCCCAGAAGTCCACCGCGATGATCCGCAGACCATTGAGTGCGTGGAACAGGATGGCCGCGACGAGCCCGTACTCGAGCAGGTTGACGAACGGGTTCTTGTAGATCTCGATCGTCTCGTCGTACGCCTCGGGCGATACGCGAACGAGTGCGGTGTCGAGGACGTGCGCGAACAGGAAGAAGAAGATGAGGACGCCGGTGACTCGATGAGCCACCCATGACCACATGCCTTCCCGGCCGCGGTAGAGCGTTCCAGCCGGCACGGAAACTACCCTCCGGGTGCGGTACAAGGGGGACGCGGCCGGCTGGGAGGGTGTCCGCATTCCGTGTCGGACCCTCTGGTTGTCGGTCGGCCCGGCCGGGTATCGGTCGCCCGGCCCCGGCCATGGTAGCCACCGATGAGGGAGCCTCTTGTGCCAGGGCGCGCGATGTGATCCATTCCGCATGACGGAGTGGAACCATCCGGGTGACCCGGACGTCGAGGGTCACGATTCGCTGACGCCCCGTCAGCACCCGTACGGGTGAAGCCGCACGGGTGCGGACGAAAGATCGAGGCAAGCGCTGCGCCGCAGGTCGAAGATGTGACCGGCGGGTAGGGCCGGCATCACATCGGCAGTGCGTATTCATCGGCCCCGTCGGTCCATACGATGCGACCCATGACGGAGGCTACTGTCGATGGCGGCACGTCTACCGGGTCCACCTTCGCGAGCCAATTCCCGCAGCCCACGCGGGAACAATGGCAGCGCCTCGTGGCCGGCGTGCTCCGCAAATCGAAGGTGCTGGGCGAGAACGACGCGCCCGAGCACCCCGAAGACCTGCTGGCGACCACTACCTACGACGGCATCAAGCTGTCCCCGCTGTACACGGAGGCGGCCGCCCGGCCGGGCGTGCCCGGGCTGAGTCCGTTCGTCCGGGGCTCGCGCGCGGCCGGACACGCCGCCGACGGTTGGGACGTGCGCCAATCGCACGCCGACTCCGATCCGGCCCGCGCCAACGAGAGTGTGCTCGCCGATCTGGAGAACGGGGTCACGTCCGTCTTCCTGCAGGTGGGCGACGGCGCGCTGGCGCCGGCGGACCTGGCCCGCGCGCTCGACGGCGTGCTGCTCGACCTGGCACCGGTGGCCCTGGCCACCGGTGCCGACTTCGTCGCGGCCGGCGACGCGTTGCTCGCGGTGTTCCGCGCGAGCGGCATCGCGCCGGGCGAGCCGCGCGGCAACCTGGGCGCCGACCCGATCTCGCACCACGCGCGCACCGGGGCGGGCGCCGACCTGGTGGCCGCCGCGGACCTGGCGGCCCGCGCGCACGCCGAGTTCCCCGGCCTTCAGGCGATCGCCGTGGACGGGCAGCCGTACCACGAGGCGGGTGGCTCGGAGGGCCAGGAGCTGGGCGCGGCCACCGCCGCCGGTGTCGCGTACCTGCGCGCGCTGACGGCTGCCGGGCTCGACGTGGACACCGCCCTGGGCCTGGTCGAGTTCCGCTTCGCGGCCACCGCCGAGCAGTTCCCGACCATCGCCAAGCTGCGCGCGGCCCGCCGGTTGTGGGCCCGGGTCGCGCAGGCGTCCGGTGCCTCCCCGGCGGCCGGCGCGCAGCGCCAACACGCGCTCACCTCGTGGGCGATGACCACCCGGCGCGACCCCTGGGTCAACATGCTGCGCACCACGGTCGCCTCCTTCGCGGCCGGCGTCGGCGGCGCGGACGCGGTCACCGTGCGCGCCTTCGACGCGGCGATCGGCCTGTCCGACCCGTTCTCGCGGCGGATCGCCCGCAATACCCAGGCGCTGCTCCTGGAGGAGTCGCACCTCGCGCAGGTGATCGACCCGGCCGGCGGCTCGTGGTTCGTCGAGCAACTCACCGACGACCTCGCCCGCACCGGCTGGGCGTTCTTCCAGGAGATCGAACGACGCGGCGGGATCGTCGCGGTGCTCGACTCGGGCTGGCTCGGCGAGCGCCTGGCCGAGGTCCGAACCCGGCGGGACCGGGACATCGCCCACCGGACCGACCCGATCACCGGCGTCAGCGAGTTCCCGAACCTGACCGAGGCGCCCGTCGTGCGCGAACCCGCGCCCGACGTCCCGGTCTCCGCCGCCGGGCTGCCCCGGGTGCGTTACGCCGAGGCGTACGAGTCGCTGCGCGACGCCTCGGACGCGCTGCTGGCCGCGTCCGGCGAGCGCCCGAGCGTCTTCCTGGCCACCCTGGGCCCGCTCGCGCAGTACACCGCGCGGGCCGGCTTCGCGACCAACCTGTTCGCCGCCGGTGGCATCGCCGCCGTCGAAGCGGGCATCACCGCGGTGGACGAGGGCGCGGTCGAGCAGATCCTCGAGCGCTGGACGGCGGCCGGCCGCCCGGCGACCGCCGTGCTCGCCTCCTCGGAGAAGCTGTACGCGACCCTGGCGGCACCGGTGACCGCGGCGCTGCGCGCGGCCGGCGCCCGCCGGATCCTGATTGCGGGCCAAAAGGCGCACGGAGCGGAGCCGGACGGGTACGTGTACACCGGGTGCGACGCGCTCGAGGTCCTGCACGCCACGTACCAGACCCTGGCGGAATCCCCGGAGGGGGCGAAATGAGCATTCCCGACTTCACCCAGGTCGAGCTCGACGCGCCCGCGTCCGGTGACCTCGACGCGTGGCGGGACGCCGTGCGCGAGGAGACCGGCAAGGACGCGGACGCGCTGACCCACGACACCCCCGAGGGCATCCCGCTCAAGGCGCTGTACACCGAGGAGGACCTGGAGGGGCTCGACTTCCTGGGCACCTACCCGGGCATCACGCCGTTCCTGCGCGGTCCGTACCCGACGATGTACGTCAACCAGCCGTGGACGATCCGCCAGTACGCGGGCTTCTCCACCGCCGAGGAGTCCAACGCCTTCTACCGGCGCAACCTGGCGGCGGGCCAGAAGGGCCTGTCGATCGCGTTCGACCTGGCCACCCACCGCGGCTACGACTCGGACCACCCGCGGGTGACCGGCGACGTGGGCATGGCGGGTGTCGCGATCGACTCGATCTACGACATGCGCCAACTCTTCGACGGCATCCCGCTGGACCGGATGTCGGTGTCGATGACGATGAACGGCGCGGTGCTCCCGGTGCTCGCGCTCTACATCGTCGCGGCGGAGGAGCAGGGGGTGGCACCGGAACACCTGACGGGGACGATCCAGAACGACGTCCTCAAGGAGTTCATGGTCCGCAACACCTACATCTATCCACCCAAGCCCTCGATGTCGATCATCTCCGACATCTTCGCGTACACATCGCAGAAGATGCCGAAGTTCAACTCGATCTCGATCTCCGGCTACCACATCCAGGAGGCCGGGGCCACCGCCGACCTGGAGTTGGCGTACACGCTCGCGGACGGCATCGAGTACCTGCGCGCCGGTGTCGCGGCGGGCCTGGATATCGACGCGTTCGCGCCGCGTCTGTCGTTCTTCTGGGCGATCGGGATGAACTTCTTCATGGAGGTCGCCAAGCTGCGCGCGGCGCGCCTGCTGTGGGCCGACATCGTCAAGTCGTTCGGCGCGAAGAACCCCAAGTCGTTCTCGCTGCGCACGCACTCGCAGACCTCGGGCTGGTCGCTGACCGCGCAGGACGTGTTCAACAACGTGGTGCGCACCTGCCTGGAGGCGATGGCCTCGACCCAGGGGCACACCCAGTCGCTGCACACCAACGCGCTCGACGAGGCGCTCGCGCTGCCGACCGACTTCTCCGCCCGGATCGCGCGCAACACCCAGTTGTTGCTCCAGCAGGAGTCGGGCACGTGCGACGTGATCGACCCGTGGGGCGGCTCGGCCTACATCGAGCGGCTCACCCACGACCTGGCGGTCCGCGCCCGCGAGCACATCGCCGAGGCCGAGCGGGCGGGCGGCATGGCGTCGGCGATCGCCGAGGGCCTGCCCAAGCTGCGGATCGAGGAGGCGGCGGCGCGCACCCAGGCCCGGATCGACTCGGGCCGGCAGTCGGTGATCGGCGTGAACAAGTACCTGGTCGCCAGCGACGAGGCGATCGACGTGCTCAAGATCGACAACAAGGCGGTCCGCGAGGGCCAGTTGGACAAGTTGCGCAGGTTGCGCGAGGAGCGCGACGAGGACGCGGTGCGCCGCGCGCTGGCCGCGCTGTCCGGCGCGGCGCAGGCCGACGTCGAGGGCACCCGGCCGCGCGACCTCGAACACAACCTGCTCGCGCTCGCGGTGGACGCCGCGCGGGCCAAGGCCACCGTCGGCGAGATCTCCGACGCGCTGGAGTCGGCCTACGGGCGCCACCAGGCGCAGATCCGCACGCTGACCGGGGTGTACCGGGAAGAGGTGGGCATGTCGCCGAACGTCGAGACGGCCCGCTCGCTGGTCGCCCGGTTCGAGGAGTTGGAGGGCCGCCGCCCGCGCATACTGGTCGCCAAGATGGGCCAGGACGGGCACGACCGGGGCCAGAAGGTGATCGCCACCGCGTTCGCCGACCTCGGCTTCGACGTGGACGTGGGCGCGCTGTTCCAGACGCCGGGCGAGGTGGCCCGACAGGCGGTCGAGGCGGACGTGCACGTGGTCGGTGTGTCCTCGCTCGCGGCCGGTCACCTCACCCTGGTGCCGGCGCTGCGTCAGGAACTCGCCGCGCTGGACGCCGAGGAGATCATGGTCGTGGTCGGCGGGGTGATCCCGCCCGCCGACGTACAGCCGCTGCTGGACATGGGCGCCACGGCGGTCTTCCCGCCCGGCACGGTGATCGCGGACGCCGCGGTGGACCTGCTCAGGGGCCTGTACAGGCAGTTGGACCACGAGCTGCCGGTCGACTGATGGCACGCGTGATCGACGTCGGCGCGTACGCCGAGGGCGTGCTCGCGGGCAACCGGACGATCCTGGCCCGGGCGGTCACGCTGGTCGAGTCCACCCGGGCCGACCACCGCGACCTCGCGCAGGAGTTGCTGGTCAAGTTGTTGCCGCACGCCGGCGGTGCCCACCGGGTGGGCATCACCGGCGTGCCGGGGGTGGGCAAGTCCACCTTCATCGAGACGCTGGGCACCCGGCTGACCGGCGAGGGGCATCGGGTCGCGGTGCTCGCGGTGGACCCGTCCTCCTCGCGGCACGGCGGCAGCATCCTGGGTGACAAGACCCGGATGGGTCGACTCGCGGTGGACGACAACGCGTTCGTGCGCCCCTCGCCGACCGCCGGCACCCTGGGCGGCGTCGCGCGGGCCACCCGCGAGTCGATCGTGCTGATGGAGGCGGCGGGCCACGACGTGGTGCTGGTGGAGACGGTCGGCGTGGGCCAGTCCGAGACCACCGTGGCGAACATGGTCGACTGCTTCCTGTTCCTGACCCTCGCGCGCACCGGCGACCAGCTCCAGGGCATCAAGAAGGGCGTGCTGGAACTGGCCGACGTGGTCGCGGTGAACAAGGCGGACGGCGAGTACGCGCTCGCCGCCCGCCGCGCGGCCCGCGAACTGGCGGGCGCGCTGCGGCTGATGCGACGCGCGGGGGAGTCGTGGACCACGCCGGTGCTGACCTGTTCCGGCCTGTCCGGGGAGGGTCTGGACGAGGTCTGGGAGACCATCCTCAAACATCGGCGCACGCTGGAGGAAACCGGCGAATTGGCCGAATTGCGCCGCCGGCAACAGGTCGACTGGACCTGGGCGACGGTGCACGACTCGCTGCTCGCCGAGCTGCGCGGGCACCCCTCGGTTCGGGCTATCGTGCCCGACCTCGAACGCGACGTCCGCGACGGCCATCTCACCGCGACGCTTGCCGCGTCTCGCATCCTGGACGCGTTCCATGGGCGGCAAGGGCAGTCCTGATCAATGGGGCGCTTGGTTGATACGCGGCCGAGTGGGCAGAAGCCCGCCAATGACGAAACGGACGGACAGTCATACCCCTACCGGCGGTAGCGCATGCGCCGGCGGGAGGCTTTTTTCTCACCCGAACGGGGGTAATTCGCTCTCTACCACGTCGCGAAGGCCGATGCAACGTACTCTTGCGTGGGTGAGCGAATCCCTCCACGCCCAGGCCGCCGCCAAAGCCGCGGCTTTCGCCGACGAGCTGGTCGCCTTTCGACGCGACCTGCACATGCATCCGGAGCTGGGTCGGGAGGAGTTCCGTACCACCGGGCTCATCCGGGAACGGCTGGTACGCGCGGGCCTGAGCCCGCGGCTATTGCCCGGCACGGGCCTGGTGTGCGACATCAGACCCCAGCGGGCCTCGCCCGGCACCCGGACCGCGAGTGAGCGGATGATCGCCTTCCGCGGCGACATCGACGCGCTGCCGGTGGACGACGTCAAGGACGTGGCCTACCGCTCGACGGTGCCCGGCCGCGCGCACGCGTGCGGCCACGACGTGCACACCTCGATCCTGCTCGGCACGGGCCTGGTGCTCGCGGAGTTCGCCCGGGACGGGCTGTTGCCCCGACCGGTGCGGCTGATCTTCCAGCCCGCCGAGGAGAAGCTGCCGGGCGGCGCGCTCGACGTGATCAAGGCGGGCGGCCTCGCGGGTGTCTCCGAGATCCACGCCATCCACTGCGACCCCAAGGTCGAGGTCGGCCGGGTCGGGCTGCGCGCGGGCGCGATCACCTCGGCCTGCGACCGGGTGGTGGTCACCCTCACCGGCGCGGGCGGCCACACCGCCCGTCCGCATCGCACCACCGACCTGGTCACCGCGCTGGCCAAGCTCGCCTCGGAGCTGCCCTCGGCGTTCTCCCGGCGGATCGACCCGCGCTCGGGCGCGAGCCTGGTGTGGGGGCGGATCCAGTCCGGCTCCGCGCCGAACGTGATCCCGCAGCACGGCGAGCTGGAGGGCACCCTGCGCTGCCTCGACCTGGAGGCGTGGCGGCAGGCTCCGGACGTGATGCACGAGCTGGTGGACGCGATCGCCTCGACCTACGGCGCCAAGTGGGAGCTCGAACACCACCGGGGCGTGCCGCCGGTGGTCAACGACCCCGACGCGGTCGCCTCGATGCGCACGGTCGCCACCGGGGTGCTGGGCGCGAGCGCGGTCGAGAGCACCGAGCAGAGCCTGGGCGGCGAGGACTTCTCGTGGTTCCTGGACCAGGTCCCCGGCGAGCTCACCCGGCTCGGCGTGCGACCCGCCGGGCACCCCGTATACGACCTGCACCAGGGGAGTTTCGACGTCGACGAGCGGGCGATCGGGGTCGGGGTGCGACTCTTCGCCGGGCTGGCGTTGCGGCCCTTTCGTTGACCCCGACCGGACCGGGTGCGCGCCGCGCGGGCGGGTGCGCCGAGAAGGGACGTATGCGGAACTGTTAACCGCCGCGACCCCGGTCCCCGTTCCTCCCGCGTTCGTAAGTCTGTAATGTTCCGACCCGGTGCCGTTCGATCACGTGCGGCACCGGGTCTTTTCCGTCTGTCACGTCGCGGACTGCCCGGTTCCGCGCCGACCCGTTTCCGCTCCGGCTACTCGGCCGGGCTAACGGGGCGTGTTGCGGTGGCGATTCACGGTTTTTGTCGCTCATATTCTTTTACTAGGTATGCTCTCCGACGGCTAGCAGGTCTACGCGCGTTTACCAGGGATGCAAGCGCGTCAGAGTCTGCATCTGGGAGCAGCGCCCGAAGGGGCGCTCATCGGAAGGAGACACCCGTGCGCCGGGTATCCAAGGTGACCGCGGCTGCGGTCGGCGTCACTCTCGCCCTTACTGCCACCGCCGCGTGCGGTAGCAAGCCCAAGGACGACGACAAGAAGTCGAATGGCAGCAGTGCCACCCCGGGTGGTACGCAAGCGACCAAGATCGACTTCAAGGCATGCATGGTGACGGACACCGGCGGCATCGACGACCGCTCCTTCAACGCCTCCTCGTGGGCGGGTCTGCAGCAGGCCAAGTCGGAGCTCGGCGTCGACGTGAAGTACATCACCTCGAAGACCGAGAACGACTACGTGCCGAACCTGAACAGCCTCGTGAACGACAAGTGCGGCCTGATCATCGCGGTCGGCGGCCTGATGGCCGACGCGACCAAGGCCGCCGCGACGACGCACAAGGACCAGAAGTTCGCGATCGTCGACTCGTCCAGCATCGAGCCGAACGTGCAGGGTCTGCAGTTCAACACGGCCGAGGCCGGCTTCCTCGGCGGCTACCTCGCCGCGGGCTACTCCAAGACCGGCAAGGTCGCCACCTTCGGCGCGAAGGCGATCCCGCCGGTCACCGTGTTCATGGACGGCTACGTCCAGGGCGTCAAGTACTACAACCAGACCAAGGGCAAGAACGTCCAGGTCATCGGTTGGGACGAGGTCAAGGGCGACGGTTCGCTCACGGAGAAGTTCGACTCGCCCTCCGACGGTGAGCGCACCGCCAACGACTTCATCGCCCAGGGCGCCGACGTGATCATGCCGGTCGCCGGTCAGACCGGCCTCGGTGCCACCTCCGCCGTGCAGAAGAGCAACGGCAAGGCGAGCGTCATCTGGGTCGACACGGATGGCTACGAGAGCGCCTCGCAGTACAAGACGGTGTTCCTGTCGACCGTGACCAAGGACATCAAGGGCCAGGTGTTCAACGCGGTCAAGGCCGCGGCGACGAACCAGTTCACCACCAAGTCCACGATCGGCACGCTGGCGAACAACGGGGTCGGCCTGGCGCCGTTCCACGACTTCGACGCGAAGGTCCCCGCCGACCTCAAGAGCGAGCTGGACACGGTCAAGGCCGACATCATCAGCGGCAAGATCAAGATCACCTCGAAGAACCAGCCGAAGAGCTGACTTCGACGATCGGGCGCCGCGGAAGCAGATTCCGCGGCGCCCGTGTCCGTACCGCCCGGGCCCCGAGGGGACCCGGGTCGAACCCGTAGCGGCCCCTCGCGGGGGGCGTAGCCGAGGAGGTCTCCGCGTTGAAGCTCGAACTGCGCGGAATCACGAAACGGTTCGGGTCGCTGGTCGCCAACGACCACATCGACCTGACCGTCGAGCCGGGGGAGATCCACTGCCTTCTCGGTGAGAACGGTGCCGGCAAGTCGACCCTGATGAACGTGCTCTACGGGCTCTACGAGCCCACCGAGGGCGAGATCGTGGTCGACGGCACCCCCCGCAAGTTCCGGACCGCCGGCGACGCGATCGACGCGGGCATCGGCATGGTCCACCAACACTTCATGCTGGTCCCGGTCTTCACCGTCGCCGAGAACGTCATGCTCGGCCACGAGGAGACCAAGCCGCTGGGCTGGCTGGACCGCCGTCGGGCCCGCAAGAAGGTGCTCGACCTCGTCGACGAGTACGGCCTCAAGGTCGACCCGGACATGTTGGTCGAGGACCTCCCCGTCGGTCTGCAACAGCGGGTGGAGATCCTCAAGGCGCTGGTGCGCGACGCCAAGGT
Source organism: Embleya sp. NPDC127516 (assembly GCF_044765325.1). Lineage (NCBI taxonomy): Bacteria > Bacillati > Actinomycetota > Actinomycetes > Kitasatosporales > Streptomycetaceae > Embleya > Embleya sp. NPDC127516. The sequence continues at coordinate 84,207 of NZ_JBIWJT010000003.1, forward strand.
GCTCATCCTGGACGAGCCCACCGCGGTGCTCACCCCGCAGGAGACCGAGGAACTGTTCCGGGTGATGCGCGCGCTGCGTGCCTCCGGCCACTCCATCGTGTTCATCACGCACAAGCTCAAAGAGGTCAAGGCGGTCGCCGACCGGATCACCGTGATCCGGCGCGGCAAGGTCGTCGGCACCGCGGACCCCGCCTCCTCGGAGAAGGAACTCGCGTCGCTGATGGTCGGCCGGCCGGTCAAGCTGGTGGTCGACAAGCCCGAGGCGAAGCCGGGCGCGGTCCGGCTGGAGATCGACGACCTGACCGTGCTCGACGGCAACGGCCAGGCCGTGGTGGACCGGGTCGACCTGCGCCTGCGCGAGGGCGAGATCCTGGGCATCGCGGGCGTGGACGGCAACGGCCAGAGCGAGTTGACCCAGGCCATCCTGGGCCTGCGTACGCCCGCCGCCGGGAAGATCAGCCTGGACGGACACGACCTCGCGGGCCGCACCCCGCGGCAAATCCTCAACTCCGGCGTCGGCTTCGTGCCCGAGGACCGTCAGCACGACGGCATCGTCGGCGAATTCACGGTGGCCGAGAACCTGGTGTTGGACATGGTCACCCAGCCGCCGTTCGGTCGCCGCGGATCGATCAACCCGGGCGCGGTGCGCGACAACGCGCGCAAGCGGGTCGAGGAGTTCGACATCCGCACCCAGACCATCGACTCGCCGGCCGGCACGCTGTCCGGCGGCAATCAGCAAAAGGTCGTCGTGGCGCGCGAACTCTCTCGCCCACTGCGGCTGTTCATCGCCTCGCAGCCCACCCGAGGGGTGGACGTGGGGGCGATGGAGTTCATCCACAAGCGGATCGTGGCCGAGCGCGACGTCGGCACCCCGGTGATCATCGTGTCCACCGAGTTGGACGAGGTGGTCGCGCTGGCCGACCGGATCGCGGTGATGTATCGCGGTCGGATCGTGGACATCGTGCCGCCCACCACGTCCCGGGGCGACCTGGGTCTGCTGATGGCCGGCGTGATCCCGAACCGGGACGGGGCCCAGGCGAGTGCACCGGCCGGCGCCACCGCGGCGACCACGAAGCCGGACGCGGCCGAGACCGCCATCGACAGCGACGAAACCCCGGGGGAGGAGGACCCAGCGTGACCGAGGACAACAAGAGCACGCCCGGCGAGCCGAGCGAGGCGAAGCCGGCCCTGAACGAGAAGACGGCCGGGCCGGGCGGGGCGAGCCCGTCGGCGCCGCCGAAGCCCTCGCTCGGTCGGGCCGTGCTCGACGCGATCATCACCGGCAACTCGGCCGTGGTGACCTTCCTGGCGATCGTGCTCGCGCTGGTCGTCGGCGGCATCCTGATGATCCTCGCGGACCAGGACGTGCTCGACGAGTACAAGTACTTCTTCGCCGCCCCCGGCGAGGCGCTCTCCAGCTCCTGGACCCTGGTCTCGGACGCCTACACGGCGATGTTCAAGGGTGCGATCGTCAACCCGGACACCTTCTCCGACGGTTCGGTCGAGGAAATCTTCCGGCCGATCTCCGAGACGATCACCCAGGCCACGCCGCTGATCTTCGGCGGTCTCGCGGTCTCGATCGCCTTCCGGACCGGGTTGTTCAACATCGGTGCGCAGGGCCAGATCATCGCCGGCGCGGTGTTCGCGTCGTGGGTCGGGTTCGTCGTCGACCTGCCACCGGTGATCCACCTGGTCTTCGTGATCCTCGCCGGCGTGATCGGCGGCGGCCTGTACGCGGGCATCGCCGGTTTCCTCAAGGCCCGCTACGGCGCGCACGAGGTGATCGTGACGATCATGCTCAACCACATCGCGGTGCTGCTGCTCGGCTGGCTGCTGACCACCGACGCCTTCCGCCGGGGCGGTCAGTCGCAGCCGATCGGCAAGGACGCGAACGAGAACGCGGTGCTGCCGAACCTGTTCGGCGACAACCTGCGGATCCACTTCGGCATCATCCTGGCGCTGCTCGCGGCCGGGGTCTACTGGTGGCTGCTGAACCGCTCCACGCTCGGGTTCGAGCTGCGCGCGGTGGGCTCCAACCCGGACGCGGCGCGTACGGCGGGCATGAGCGTGGCCCGCGCGCAGATCCTGGCGATGGTGATAGCCGGTGCGATGGCCGGTCTCGCCGGTGTCTCGCAGGTGATGAGCTCGACCAACCCGGCGCACACGCTGACCCCGAGCATCGACGCCGGTATCGGCTTCGACGCGATCACCGTGGCCCTGCTCGGCCGTACCAAGCCGCTGGGCACCGTGCTGGCCGCACTGCTGTTCGGCGCGCTGCGCGCGGGCGGCTCGACCATGCAGGCGTCCGCGAACGTGTCCGTCGACATCGTCATCGTCATCCAGGCCGTGATCGTGCTGTTCGTCGCCGCGCCGCCGCTGGTGCGCTCGATCTTCCGGCTGCGCGGGGCCCGCAAGGGTGCCGAGGGCGGGCCGTTGGCCGCCAAGGAGACCGTGGGGGTCCAGGCATGAGCGAGCGGAACCCTGAAGGAGGCACGCAGGTGGCGGACACCGTGATCGCCCCCCACGTGGAGGCACCGGTGAACCCCACCGGCGAGGCCGCCGACGTGGTGCGGGCCGCGGCTCGCAAGAAGGCCCTGATCACGGGCATCGGCTTCGTCCTGGTCGGGCTGTACGCGCTGTGGGCGTTCGGCTTCGGTACCAAGAGCGGCGTCGACGCGGTCTTCGGGATGAACGTGCCCAACCGCGACACCACCGAGGTCGGCGACCTGTCGCTGCCCGCGCGGGCCGTCGCGATCGCGATGTCCGTGGTGTGCATGATCGCGGGCGGGCTGCGGATCGCGCTGGATCGCTCGCGCCTGGCGATCCGCCTGAGCATCGCGCTGTTCCTGGTCGCGTTCGTGATCGCGTTCCTCGTGTGGGCGGTCGCGGGCAAGCAGATGTCCTTCGCCGGCGCCCTGCAGAACACGCTGCTGGCCGCCGTGCCGCTCGTGCTCGGCGCGCTCGCGGGCGTGATCGGCGAGCGCTCCGGCGTGGTCAACATCGCCATCGACGGTCAGTTCCTGTTCGGCGCGTTCGCCGCCGCGCTCACCGCCTCGGTCACCGGGTCGCTGTGGGCGGGGCTGGCCGCGGGCGCCGTGGCCGGTGGGCTGATCGGCGCCCTGCTCGCGGTCTTCGCGGTGCGCTACCTGGTCGAGCAGGTCGTCCTCGGTGTGGTGATCAACCTGCTGGTCACCGGCATCACCGGCTTCCTGTACACGCAGCTCCTGCAGAAGGACCCCGAGGGTTACAACAACCCGGGCGTGTTCGAGAACATCCGGATCCCCGGCCTCGCCGACATCCCGGTGATCGGCCCGGTGCTGTTCGACGTCAACATCATCGTGTACCTGATGTACGCGCTGGTCGTGATCGTGCAGCTCGGCCTGTTCCACACCCGCTGGGGTCTGCGGGCCCGCGCGGTGGGCGAGCACCCGACGGCGGCGGACACGGTGGGCATCAAGGTCAACGCGACGCGCTACCGCAACGTGATGATGGCGGGCCTGATCGCCGGCATCGGCGGCGCGTTCCTGACCATCGGCACGGTGGGCACGTTCTCGAAGGACATGACCTCGGGCGCGGGCTACATCGCGCTCGCGGCGGTCATCTTCGGGCGCTGGCGTCCGCTGGGCGCGGTGGCCGCGGCGCTGCTGTTCGGCTTCACGAGCGCGCTGGCCACGTCGTTGCAGCCGCTGAACACGTCGATCCCGAGCCAGTTCCTGCAGATGATGCCGTACGTCGTGACGATCTTCGCGGTGGCCGGTCTGGTCGGCAAGGTGCGCGCGCCCGCGGCGGCCAACAAGCCCTACACGAAGGGCTGACGGGGGTGCCGGAGATTGATTGGCGCGCGCTGCGGGACGCGGCGACCGCGGCGATGCGGGGTGCGTACGCGCCGTACTCGAAGTATCCGGTCGGCGCCTCGGCGCTGGTGGACGACGGCCGGATCGTGTCCGGGTGCAATGTGGAGAACGCGTCGTACGGTCTCACGTTGTGCGCGGAGTGCGGCCTGGTGTCCGCGCTGCACGCGAGCGGCGGCGGCAGGCTCGTGGCGTTTTGCTGCGTGGACAGCGAGGGCGCGGTCCTGATGCCGTGCGGGCGCTGCCGACAACTGCTGTGGGAGCACGGCGGCGCCGAGATGTTGTTGGAAACCAAGCACGGGGTACGGCCGTTGCGGGAGATCCTGCCGGATGCCTTCGGGCCCGACGATCTTCGCTAGCACGAGCTCGTGACCCGAACAGGTCGCCTCGGCGGCCAAGAGAGAACGGACAGCATGGACGCGATTTCGGTCATCCGTACGAAGCGGGACCGCGGTGAACTGACGGCGGCTCAGATCGACTGGGTGGTCGATGCGTACACGCGCGGCGAGGTCGCGGACGAGCAGATGTCCGCGCTCGCGATGGCCATCCTGCTCAACGGCATGAACGCGACCGAGATCAGCCGCTGGACCGAGGCGATGATCGCCTCGGGCGAGCGGATGGACTTCTCGGGGCTGTCCCGGCCGACCGCGGACAAGCACTCGACCGGTGGCGTCGGCGACAAGATCACCCTGCCGCTCGCGCCGCTGGTCGCCGCGTGCGGCGTCGCCGTCCCGCAGTTGTCGGGGCGCGGGCTGGGCCACACCGGCGGAACGCTGGACAAGCTGGAGGCCGTGCCCGGGTGGCGTGCGGCGCTGTCCAACGACGCGATGATGCGCGTGCTCGAGGACGTCGGCGCGGTGATATGCGCGGCGGGCGACGGTCTCGCTCCGGCGGACAAGAAGCTGTACGCGCTGCGCGACGTGACCGGCACGGTCGAGGCCATACCGCTGATCGCCAGCTCGATCATGAGCAAGAAGATCGCCGAGGGCACCGGGGCGCTGGTGCTCGACGTCAAGGTCGGCTCCGGCGCGTTCATGAAGGACCTGGCCGACGCGCGCGAACTGGCGCGCACCATGGTCCGGCTGGGTGTGGACCACGGGGTCAAGACGGTCGCGCTGCTGACCGACATGTCCACCCCGTTGGGGCTGACCGCGGGCAACGCGCTGGAGGTCCGCGAGTCGGTCGAGGTGCTCGAGGGCGGCGGTCCGGCGGACGTGGTCGAGCTGACCCTCGCGCTCGCGCGCGAGATGCTCGCGGCGGCCGGGCAGACCCGGATCGACCCGGCGGACGCGCTGCGCGACGGCTCCGCGATGGACGTGTGGCGCCGGATGATCCAGGCCCAGGGCGGCGACCCGGACGCGAAGCTGCCGGTGGCGCGCGAGACCCAGGTGGTCACCGCGGCCTCGTCCGGCGTGCTGACCCGGATGGACGCCTACGAGGTCGGCGTCGCGGCCTGGCGCCTGGGCGCGGGCCGGGCCCGCAAGGAGGAGCGGGTCCAGGCCGGCGCGGGCGTCGAACTGCACGCCAAGCCGGGCGACATGGTCACCGCCGGGCAGCCGCTGATGACTCTGCACACGGACACGCCGGAGCGGTTCGACTACGCCAGCGAGATCCTCGCCGACGCGGTCACGATCGCGCCGGCCGGCACCGCCTTCGAGGCCACCCCGATCCTGATCGACCGGATCGGCCCGACGGCCTGACGCTCCCCCGCGCACGACGAGGCCCTCGACTCCCGACCGGGAGCCGAGGGCCCGTTCGTGTACGGGCAGGCTCGCGTCCGGCAGCCGTCCGCGCGGCACCCGGGGCACGACACATCGGTCCTCCCGCGCGCCGACGGACCCGCCGAGATCCCGGGACGGATCCCGGTCACGACCCCGCGGCGCCGTATCGGCCGTGGAAGACGTTGCGCTCCAGGGCCCGGCGCCCGGGATGGCGCCGCTCCTCGGCCGGTCGGCCGACGGCGACGATCAGCGCGATCGCCAGGTCGTCGCGGTCCGCGACGCCGATCGCCCGTTTGACCAGGTCCTCGTCCCAGCCGTTCATCGGCGACGTGGCCAGACCCAGTTCGGTCGCGGCGAGCATGACGTACGTGGCGGCGATCATCGCGTCCTTGACCGCGTACTCGCGCAACAACCCGCGCGCCGCCAGGCCTTGCTGGAACTCCTGGGAGGCGGCCGCGAACATGGTCACGAACTCCTCGCTCCAGGCGCCGTTGCGGCGTGCCGACGCGTACACGTCGGCACGCTCCTCGCGCCAGGCCTGCGGCTCGGCGACGAAGACCAGCAGGACCGGCGCCTCCAGGGCCTGCGGTTGGCCGCCGGTGGCCTCGATCAGGCCCGCGCGGCCCACGTCGTCGGTGACCACCACGATCGAACGGTCCTGGAGGTTCCAGCTCGTGGGGGCCTCGACGGCGAGTTCGAGCAGCGTGCGCAGGGTTTCGGCGGGGACCGGCTCGGGGCGGTAGTGGCGGACGGTGCGGCGGGTGCGGATGGCCTCGGCCACCGAGTGGGCCCGGATCGAAGTGCCGTTGCCCAACCCGTGGTCGGCCGGTGTGCGGGTGTTCGACGTGTGGTTGCTCATGGCCACAATTCTTGGAGAGTCACTCTCCAGAAGGAAGTAGGCACTAATTGGTGCGCTACTCTCCTCTCATGGTGACCATCGTCGAATCGGTCGGCCTCCCCGCCGACGTCTACAGCGCCAAGTGCGCGACGCGTCAGGTGCTGGACCACATCGCCGGCAAGTGGACGGTGCTGATCGTGGACGCGCTGCGGGACGGCACGATGCGGTACACGGACCTGAGCCGGCGGATCGAGGGGGTGTCGCAGAAGATGCTCACGCAGACCCTGCGCAGCCTGGAGACGGACGGCTTCGTGCTGCGTACGGTGACCCCGACCATCCCGCCCCGGGTGGACTACGAACTCACCGAGCTCGGCCGCAGCCTGGGCGGGCCGATCCGCGCGCTGCGCGAGTGGACCGAGACGCACATCAACGAGATCGAGCGGGCCAGGATCGTGACCGCCGAGCGCAAGGCGGCCCAGGGCTACTGACCGCGTCGGTCACAATGCCCGCAGGAGCAGCGCGGTGATCGCCACGGCCGAGGCGAGGATCACGAACAGGCAGCCGAGCAGCGCGCAGCCCGCGCGCACGGTGTGCGGTCGGTACACCCGGCCGAAGTCGTCGCGGTCGCCCGGGCGGGGTCCCGGGGACGGGTCGTGCCGCTCGTCCATGGCGCCCCGGCATGCCAAAGCCGGCGGAGGGCCCGATCGGGCCCTCCGCCGGCCTGTGCGCACCGTTCAGGCGGTGGAGCGCACGTGTTGCGCGCGGGGCCGCCGCCGGATCGCCGCGGACGCCGTCGCCGCGCCGGTCACCCGGCCGTTGAGCCCGAAGGCCACCCACCCCGCCGCCGCCATCAGCACCAGCACGAGGAGCACCGCGCCCGCCCAGCCATGACCGTGGAAGGCGACGCCGCCGATCGGTCCGCCCACGCTCGCGCCGAGGTAGTAGGCCGCCAGGTACAGCGCGGACGCCTGCGCGCGGCCCTCGGTGACCCGCAGGCCCACCGCCGAACTGGCCGCCGAGTGGCCCGCGAAGAAACCCGCCGTGAGCACGATCAGGCCCACCACGACCAGCGCCAGGTTGTCCGGCAGGGTCAGCAGCGCGCCCGCGGCGGTGATCGCCGCCGCGGCCCACAACGTCGCGCGGTGCCCGATCCGGCCGACCAGTCGACCCGACGCGGCCGAACTGAAGGTGCCCGCCAGGTAGATCACGAAGATCGCGCCGACCACCGTCTGCGGCAGCCCGAACGGCTCGGCGAGCAGCCGGTAGCCGAGGTAGTTGTAGACCGTGCCGAACGCCGCCATGAAGACCATGCCGAGCAGGTACAGCCGGCGCAGCACCGGATCGGCCAGGTGCGAGCGCAGCACGCCGGTGAGTTGCCGGGCGGTCATGGTCGAGGGGGTGAAGTTGCGCGACGGCGGCAGCAATACCCGGAAGGCGACCGCCGACCCGAGCGCCAGCAGGCCGACAGCCACCAGCGCGACCCGCCACCCGCCCAGGTCCGAGGCCAGGCCGGTGACCAGTCGGCCGCCCATGCCGCCGATGCTGTTGCCCGCCACGTACAAGCCCATCGCCGAGCCGAGCGAGGGGCCGTCGACCTCTTCGGCGAGGTAGGCCATCGCGGTCGCGGGCAACCCGGCCAGCGCCACGCCCTGCACCGCGCGCAGCGCCACCAGGGTGCCGAAGTCCGGTGCGAACGCGGCCAGTACGCCCAGCAGGGCCGCGCCGAACACGGAGATCGTCATCACCCGGGAGCGGCCCCACCGCTCGGACAACATGCTCACCGGGATCACCGCCAGGGCCAGTGCGCCGGTGGTCACCGACACGGACAGGCTGGCCGTCGCGGGGTCCAGGTGGAACCCGTCGGACAACTCCGGCAGCAGCGTCTGGGTGGCGTAGAGCATCGCGAAGGTCGAACAGCCCGCGGCGAACAGTGCCAGGTTGACCCGACGGTAGGCGCGCGAGCCGCGCGTGTGCCGGACGGGAGCGGCGGTGATCGGGTCGGTGGTTGGGGCGGGGTCCGAAGCACTGTTCGATGCGGGCATGTGTACGAAACTAGGCCGCGTCGTTTCATGCGTCCAATGCATGTTTAGGCCACAATCCATGCTGTGTCGTATGACAGCAGATCAGCCGAGGTTTCCGCGGCCATCGCCCCGCTCCTGACGCAATTCGCCGCGGTCGCACGCGAGGAGCACATCACGCGGGCCGCCGCCGGGCTGGGTGTTCCGCAGCCCACGCTCAGTCGCACGATGGCCCGACTGGAGGCCGACGTGGGTGTCCCGCTGCTGGCCCGGACCGGGCGCGGGGTCGTGCTCACCCGGCAGGGTCACACCCTGCTCGGCTACGTGGAACAGGCGCTCGCGCTGCTGGAGCGCGGGCTGGACGAGGTGATCGAGGACGCGGGTGGGGCGCGCGGCAAGGTCGCGTTCGGGTTCCTGCACACGATGGGCCCCGAGGCGGTGCCCGGCCTGCTGCGCGCCTTTCGGGTACACCACCCCGGAATCCGGTTCCAGTTGGTCCAGGACTCCGCCTCGGCGATGTTGGAGCGGATGCGGGCCGGCGAACTCGACCTGTGCCTGACCGCGCCGCTGCCGGACGCGCCGGACCTGGCCGTGCGCGCGCTGGACGATCAGCGGCTCTACCTGGTGGTGCCGGCCGACCATCGGCTCGCGCACCGCCGCCGGGTGCGGTTGGCCGAGGCGGCCGAGGAGGTGTTCGTGTGCATGGAGCCGGGCTACGGGATGCGCCGGATCACCGACGCGCTGTTCGCCGAGGCGGGGTTCGTGCCCAGGATCGCCTTCGAGGGCGAGGAGGCCGAGACGTTGCGCGGCCTGGTCGCGGCGGGCCTGGGCGTGTCGCTGCTGCCCGCCCCCGACGCCCCGCGCCCGGGCACCGTACACCTGGCCGTCACCGCCCCCCGGGCCTTCCGCACGATCGGCCTCGCCTGGATGCCGGCCCGCCCCGAAACCACCCCCGTACGCCTGTTCCGCGAATTCGCCCTCGGCCGCCGCGGCCATCTCCTGCACCCCGAGCATGCCCAGCCCACCCCTCGCGACCCGGCGCCGCCACAAGCCGCCCGGTAGGCCACCCGCAAAGCCGGCCCGAGGAAGAGCAGATGATCTACGCGCGTAGGCAGTAAAGTCCTTTCATGTACAGCAGTCACCCGAACACGCCCGCTGCCTCGCCCACGGTCGAGCAGATCCGGCGCGCACCCAAAGTCCTGCTCCACGACCACCTCGACGGTGGGCTCCGCCCCGCCACGATCATCGAACTCGCCGAGGCAATCGGATACGACCGCCTCCCCGACACCGACCCCGAGGCGCTCGGCACGTGGTTCCGCGAGGCAGCCGACTCCGGCTCGCTGGAGCGCTACCTGGAGACCTTCGACCACACCGTGGCGGTGATGCAGACCCGCGAGGGCCTGTTCCGGGTCGCCGCCGAATGCGCCGAGGACCTCGCCGCCGACGGTGTCGTCTACGCCGAGATCCGCTACGCCCCCGAACAACACCTGGAAGCCGGCCTGACCCTGGACCAGGTGGTCGAGGCGGTCGAGGCGGGTTTCCGCGAGGGCGAGCGCCGCGCGGCCGAGGCGGGCAACCGGATCAAGGTCGGCGCGCTGCTCACCGCGATGCGGCACGCGGCCCGCTCGCTGGAGATCGCCGAACTCACCAACCGGCACCGCGACATGGGCGTGGTCGGCTTCGACATCGCCGGCGCCGAGGCGGGCTTCCCGCCCACGCGCCACCTGGACGCGTTCGAGTACCTCAAGCGGGAGAACAACCACTTCACCATCCACGCCGGCGAGGCGTTCGGCCTGCCGTCGATCTGGCAGGCGCTCCAGTGGTGCGGCGCGGACCGCCTGGGCCACGGCGTGCGGATCATCGACGACATCACGGTCAAGGACGACGGCGGTGTCGAACTCGGCCGGCTCGCCGCATACGTGCGCGACAAGCGCATCCCGCTGGAGATGTGCCCGACCTCGAATCTGCAGACCGGCGCCGCCACGTCCTACGCGGATCACCCGATCGGCCTACTGCGCCGACTCTATTTTCGGGTGACCGTGAACACTGACAACCGTTTGATGAGCGGTACGTCGATGACCCGGGAGTTCGAGCACCTCGTCGAGGCGTTCGGCTACGGCTTGGACGACCTGGCCTGGTTCACCGTGAACGCGATGAAGAGCGCCTTCCTGCCCTTCGACGAGCGGCTCGCGATGATCAACGAGGTGATCAAGCCCGGCTATGCCGCGCTCAAGTCGGAATGGCTTTTCGGTCGGAACTGACCTTTCGTGGGTGCGCCCGACCGATTAAGACCGATTCAGACAGATTCGGACCGGTTCGGATCGCGGGCGCACCCCGAGGCCCCTCCGGGTTCGGGTGAACGGTCCGGCCCGGCTCGAAGGGGATGTTTTGCGCATTCCGCGTCCGATTCGCTACGTTGCGGTCTCACTTCGTAACGGGGTGTGTCTCGCCCCGCCCGAATCGAGAAACCGAGGATGCACATGCGATCGGTAACGCGTAAGGCGGCCATCACGGCCGGGCTCGGCGCGGCAATGGCAGCGGGCGCCGCAGGCTCCGCGAGCGCCATGCCGGTGACCGACCTGGTCGAGGGACTGGCCCCGGCCGCCGCAACGGCCCAGGCGGCCCTGCCGGATGCCGCCGCGCCGTTCCCGCTGTCCCAGGTCACCGACCAGCTCCCCGTCGGCGAGGTGCTCACCCCGGGCCACACGGCCGGGACCATGGCCCGCAGCATGGAGCAGGGTATGACCGGCTTCGCCGCGCAGGGCGCCCCGGCCAAGGGCGGCCTGGGCTCGCCGCTCAACACGCTGCCGACGGGCGAGTCCTCGCCGCTTGGTGGTACGCCGCTCGGGGACCTGCCGCTGGGTGGCCTTTCTCTCTGACACCCGCATCGGGTTCCGCACCTGCCGCCGGGCCGGGTCGTCGGCGCGGAACCGGTCGGTCCTGTCGTGCCACGGGCCGTGTCCATCGCGCGTCGATCCTGCGCGAGGACACGGCTTCGTCGCGCCGCACGCACGGCGTCGCCGCGCCCGCACGGCTTCGGCCCGCCGGCCCCGCCCCCTCACCCGCCGCCGACCCGTCACCGGCCGGCGACCCGTCACAGCGAGTCGTACATGTCCTTCGCCACATCGCCCAGATACGGCCCCGTCATGGTGCGCGAGTTCCGCGTGGTCACCCCCAGCGAGACGTTGCTCACCAGGTAACTTCGCCCGTCCACCTCGGCGAACCAGCCGCCGCCGGAGGACCCGCCGGTCATCGTGCAGCCCATCCACAACATGTCCGGCTGCGGCCAGCCGTCCTCACGGAAGTCCGTGGTCGGCGACGAGCACGTGTAGAGCGCGGTGCCGTCGTAGGGCGTGTCCCCCGGGTAGCCGAACGACTGCACGCGAAGGTGTCGCGGCGCGTTCCAGAGCACGTCCGCGCCCGCCCCCGCCGTGTCCTCCAGAGTGCGCCCGCCGCGCGAGTCGACGATGAAGGCGCCGTAGTCGAACGGTGACGCGCTCGCGTCCCTGCCGCCCGGATCGGCGTTCTGCGCCCACTGGTTGCTCACCGTGATCCGCCGGGCCGGCCACCGTCCGTACGGTTCGCGCTCCGCCGGGGTGCGACCCGCGCCGTTGTACGCGGGCACGAAGGTGACCCTGTCGTAGAAGTCCCCGTCCCGGCCACCGTGCAGACAGTGCGCCGCCGTCCACACCATGTTGCCGGTGGAGTGGTGCACGACCGTGCCGCTGCACTCGGCGACGCCCTCCGGCGTCCGGAAGAAGATCTTGCCCCGGATCGCCGTGTCGGGCTCGGTGTACGGCGGGGTCACCCGGCGCGCCTGGATCGTCGGCGGTTGGCGGTAGTCCGCCTCGGGCTGCTGCTGCTCCTGGTCGGGCAACTGCGGCGGCTGTTGGTCGGGCGAGATCTCCGCGCCCCGGGGCTTGGCCTCGTCCTGCCGGTCCTGGTCCCAGAACCCCCGGGTGTCCTCGACGTCCCTGTCGCTGTACTGCTTCGAGTTCATCGCCTGGGTGCGCCCGGCCTCGACCGCCAGCGTGCCGCTGAGCACCAGCCCGACCAGGGTCACCAGGACGCCGGCGAACACCGACATCGTGATGATGAGGTTCTTGTTGTGCGTGCTTCCCGGTTGCATGTCCCCGCCCCCCGACCGAGCGCACGGCCCGGAACCCTCCGGTCCCGCGAGACCACTCGATCGAACCGCCTACCCATCCGTTGATCGGATGATAGGCGCCGATGCGGTCGGGCCGTTGCCCCGTCCCGCCCGGCTCAGTCCTGGGGCAGCAGGATCCACAGCGCGATGTACAGCAGGAACTGCGGGCCCGGCAGCAGGCAGGAGAGCACGAACACCACGCGGACGGTGGTGACGGACCAGCCGTAGCGGCGGGCGATGCCGGCGCAGACGCCGGCGATCCGGCGGCCGTGACGCGGGCGACTGAGGGTCGCGGTGCTCATGGTCATGGCGGTTCCTCCTCGATGCGGCGGCGCCTGACGCGGCGTCGTCGTACTTCGAAGGTAGGACGATTCGGACCCGGCCACATCCATCGCAGGACCCGCCTTGCTCATCCGCCTTGGGGAGTAAGGGTCTTCCCGGAGGGGCGGGACTGCGGCCAGTCCTTGTCGAACGCCGACGGCGGACCGGAGGCCCGGGCGCCGGGGGACGGCGTGGCAGTGGTCTTGCGGCTGATGTCGAGGTAGTTCTCGCACCGGTAGCTCTCCGGCGGCGTGCGCCGACCCGCGAGCAGCACCGTGTCGCCGCCGGACGCGCTCTGCAGCGTGCAGACCACCTGCCCGAGCGCGATCGTGGCCAGCGCCGACAGCGGCGCGTCCAGCCGGAAGAGGGTGGGCGGGTCACCCTCGCGCCGGTCGGCCGCGATCAGGCCGCCGGCGGGCAGCGCGGTGGTGTACCCCTCCAACGCCTCGGCGTCGTTGGGGCCCAGGTGCAACTCCTCCAGGAGCTGGTTGACCTGGTCGGTGCGTGGCTTGTCCGGGACCGCCTCGGCGGGCCGCAGCACCAACCGCCCGCCCCGGGGCAGCGCCTGGAGCCGGTTGTCCTTCACCAGGTAGACGATGTGCCGCTCCGAGCCGGGCAGCCGGCTCTGCGCGGACGGCGCCGTACGATTGGCCGGCTTCCCGGCCCCCACCGGTCCCTCGGTCGGCCGGATCCCGCACGACGTGAGCGCGGCGAGCACCCCGGTCGTCGCGAAGATCACGATCGGAAGCCGCCGGCGGGGTCTCAACGCCTGTCTCCTCGCTCGTCGTGCGTGCCGGCACCGTTGCCGCCGAGGTCGGCGCCGGCGTGCTCCGGGTGCTCCGCGTTCTCGGCGTCCAGGTCGGCGTGCACACCGTCGTCCTCGACGCCCTCGTCCGGGTCGATTATCTCTTCGAGCTCGGGTGGCACCAGCGGCAGGCGCAGGGTGAACTTGGCACCGCCGCCCGGCATGTTCGACGCGTACGCGGTACCGCCGTGGATCCGCGCGTTCTCCATCACGATGGACAGTCCCAACCCGCTGCCCTCGGACCGCGCCCGCGAACTGTCCGCCTTGTAGAACCGGTCGAACACGTGCGGCAGTACGTCCTCGGGGATGCCCGGGCCGGTGTCGGAGACCTCGATCACGAGATCCTCCTCCGGACCGGCGAGCATTCCGGGTATCGCCACGCGCGGTTCGTGGTGGATCTCGACGGTCACCGGCGAGCCGCCGTGCCGCAACGCGTTGCCGACCAGGTTGGAGACCATGACGTCCAGTCTGCGCGGGTCCACCCGGGCCAGGATGCCCCGGGGTGCCCGAAGGTCCACCGCGTCCATCCAGGCGCGCGCGTCCAGGCACGCGGTGACCAGGTCGGTGATGTCCACCTCGTCCGCGACCAGCGCGGCGGTGCCCGCGTCGAAGCGGGACACCTCCATCAGGTCCTCGACCAGCGTGGCCAGCCGCTCGATCTCGGCGACCACCAACCGGGCGGCCGGCGCGCCCTGCTCGCCGAGGCTGTCCGCCTCCTCCTCGAGCAACTCGCTGACCGCGGTCATCGCCGCCAACGGGGTGCGCAGTTCGTGCGAGACGTCCGCGACGAAGCGGCGCGAGGACGACTCCAGCGCGCGCAACTCGGCGACGCTGCGCTCCAGCTTCTCCGCCGCGTCGTTGAACGTCCGGGACAGGTCGGCGAGTTCGTCCGAGCCGCGCACGTCCAGCCGGGTGTCCAGGCGACCCGCGCCCAGCTCGCGCGCGGCGTGCCCGAGCCGGCGTACCGGGCGCAGGATGTGCCGCGCGGCGAACAGCGCGACCACCGCCGCCGCGCCCAGCGCCAGCAGGGTGCCCACGATCAGGTAGCGGGCCAGCGAGTTGAGGTCGGCCTGTTCGTCCTTGAGCGACTTGAACATGTAGCCGGTGGGCCCGTTGGGCACCACCTTGGTGCCGCCGACCAGGTAGGGCTGTCCCTCGATGTCGATCCGCTGGAAGTACATGTGGAAGCCGCCACCGCCGTCCGCGGTCTGCACCACGCGCTGCAGCTTCGCGGGCACCCGCTCCAGCGGGAACCGGGTCGGGTCGGAGGCGACCGGGCGGCCGTCGGTGCCGACCAGGACCACGGAGTAGCCGAAACTGCTCTCCCGCATCTGGTCGACGGCGGGCCCCAGATCGGCCTGGTCCGGGTGCTCCGGGAGACCCGCGGAGACTCGGCCGAGGTTGTCCCGGAACTCGGTGAGCACCGAGTCCTGCGCGCGCTCCAGCACGGCGGTCCGGGTCAGCCAGTAGGCGATGCCGGACGCGGCGACCGCGGCGATCAACGCGACCAGCGCGAAGGCGACGAGTACCCGGAACCGCAACGAGCGCAGCTTCAGGGTCGGGGCGACCCGGCGGACGATCCGGCGTACCAGCGGCGGCCGGCCCGTCACTGGGGCGGGTCGAGGCGGTAGCCGACGCCCCGGACGGTGCGGATCAGTGTCGGCGCGGACGGGGTCTGCTCCACCTTGGCGCGCAGTCGCTGGACGCACGCGTCCACCAGGCGCGAGTCGCCGAGGTAGTCGTGCTCCCACACCAGGCGCAACAACTGCTGCCGGGAGAGCGCCTGACCGGGCCGCCGGCTCAGCTCGACCAGGAGCCGCAGCTCGGTCGGGGTGAGCTGGAGCTCCTCGCCGGCCTTGGTCACCGTCATCGCGTTGCGGTCGACCACCAGGTCGCCGAACACCGACGCGTCGGACACCTCGCGCTCGCCGCGGCGCAACACCGCGCGGATGCGGGCGTCCAGCACGCGCGGCTGGACCGGCTTGACCACGTAGTCGTCGGCGCCGGACTCCAGGCCGACCACCACGTCGATGTCGTCGTTGCGCGCGGTGAGCAGGATGATCGGCAGCGAGTCGGTGCGGCGGATCCGCCGGCACACCTCGAAGCCGTCGATGCCCGGCAACATCACATCGAGCACGATCAGGTCGGGGCGCTGCTCGCGCCACCGTTCCAGGCCGGCCTCACCGGTGGCGGCGGTGACCACGCGATGGCCCTGGCGCCCCAGGGCGAGTTCGAGTCCGGTTCGTACGGACTCGTCATCCTCGATAAGCAGCAGGTAGGGCACGCAGGCCATTGTGTCTGACGTCACGGCTGGGAAGAACACGGGGAGGCCCCTTCCGGTTCGCCGCCCGAGGTCGCTGTTGCATACCTGTGACAGCTCGCCGACCTGACGATGAAGCCCGCCCAGCAGGCTGTACATCGTGAACGAGCGCCGAACCGGGGGAGAAGTCATGCAGTCCCAGACGCAGTCGCAGGGCATCCGCAAGGACAACCGCCGTACCGTCGTCGCCCTTGCCCCGCTGAACGGCAACGCGCGTAGTGCTTCGTGCACGGACAGTGTCGACGACGAATTCACCGCGTATGTCCGTGAGCGCCGGTCGGCGCTGTTCGCCACCGCGTACCACCTCACGGGTGACCGCAACGAGGCCGAGGACCTGTTGCAGAGCGCGTTGATGAGCACGTACCAGGCGTGGGGTCGGATCCAGGACAAGGCCGCGCTGGGCGGTTACCTGCGCCGCACGATGACCAACCTGCATATATCGGCCTGGCGTCGTCGCCGGATCAACGAGTACCCCTCGGAGGAGCTGCCCGAGCGTCCGGACGGTTCGGACTCGATGGGCGACACCGAGTTGCGTGCGGTGCTCTGGCGCGCGCTGGCCAAGCTGCCCGAGCCGCAGCGCACCATGCTGGTGCTGCGCTACTACGAGGGTCGCACCGACCCCGAGGTGGCCGAGGTGCTCGGATGCAGCGTCGGCACGGTCAAGTCGAGCATCTGGCGCGCGCTGCGCCGGCTGCGCGAGGACGACGCGCTGAGCTTCGGTGCCGACGAGGCGTTCGCCGAACTCGTCGCCTGAGCCCGGGACTTCGTCGCCCGAGCTGTGCCCGGTCGGCCGATCCCACTCGTGTTCGCGATCCGCGTGCGCCGTGCGCACTCGCTCGCCCACGTCTTTCTCTCGTGTCGCGGTATCCCTGTGCAGTTGTGCGTCGTACCGGTGTCGATGCGTCCCGGGCCGAAGGTGTGTCATCGGCAGGGACGGCGGATGGGGCTGTGACGGTTCCGTCGAATTGGGAGCGAATTCGGGACATCGGCGCACGGGGCGCCGAATTGCGCTCGACGTAGCCGAGTGGCTACGTTGCGTGGTCAATCTCCTAGTCGACTGGGAAGGGCCACCGCCATGTCCTCCGTTCTTCGCACCGTGCTCGCCGCCACATCCCTCGGCGCCGCCGCCGCGTTCGGCATCGCCGGGAGCGCCACGGCCGCGCCCGTCGCGCCCGACGAGATCTCCCGTACCGACGTGCCCGCGGCCGGCCAGGGCGCCGCCGCGGCGACCGGAGCCGTGCTCGGCGTCGTGGAGCGCGCGCAACTCAACCCGATGAACGGCGGCGGCCTGAACCCGCTGTCCAACAGCGTCGGCACCGACGTGGGTGACACGCCGGTCGGCACCAGCCTGGTCACCGGCGACCTCGCCGACGGGATGACCGTGCAGGAAGCGCTCGATCGGCTCTGAGCCGGCCGGCCACCGCACCCGGCGCCCGTCGGCGCCCTGCCGCGAGGCCCGTGCCCGTCTACCCTGAGCCGCGAACACGGCCACGGGGAGGCAGTCGGATGCGGCAGGAAACGGATCGTTTGCGGGAACCGGCGGCATGGGCGCTGGTCGGCTTCGTGGCACTGCAGTTGGCGGTCGACGCGTTGCGCGTCCTGTTCGGCGTGGGCTCGGGGGTGCACGGCTTCCGGGCGCGTGCCTACGGCGGTCAGTCCGCCCTGCTCGACGTGCTCACGCCGGTGCTGCTCGCAGGCGCGGTGCTGCTGGCGACCCATGCCGGCCGGCCCACGCCCAGGGCCCGGGTGATCACCCGTGTCGCGCTCGGAGTGCTCGCCGTACAGGGCGCCGTGGGACTTACCGCGGCGCTGGGCGGGCTCGCCTACGACGGCGGCGGGTTCGCCGACATACCGGCCGGGGCCCGGGTCGAACAGAGCGCGATCAACGTGGGTGTCCTGGTCATGTTCGCGCTGTGCGCCTGGTTCCTGATCGTGGTCCTGGGCGCGCCGGTCACGCCGACGGTCACCCGCGGCAAGTCGCTGCCGCATCAGGAGTGGCTCTCGCACGGGCGGGACGCGACGGGCGCCGGCCAACCGGTGAGCACGTCCGGGCAGTACCCGGCGTACTCCGGGACGGGCACCCGGTACGCCGGGTCCACCGGTGAACACGTCACCCCGACGGACGCGGACCGGACCCGGGCGAGGGGTTCCGAACCGAGTGCCGAGCCGGCGTCCACGCCGCCGCACGGCGCCGCGACCGGGCCACGGGCCGCCGTTTCCGAGACCGGCCCGCAGACCGTCGTCTCCGCGAGCACTCCGGGCACCGGCACCCCGGCCGTGCCGCCCCGGCCGGCCACTCCGCCGGCGCCACCCACACACGGAGGGACCCGGCCGTGACCGCCGAGGTCGAGACCGAGTCGGTGCGGGAGATCCCGCCGCCGCCTCGGCTGTGGCGGTTGCGCCGGCGCACCCGCACGTTCGGCCGCAGCGTGGTCGGCCTGATCTTCGCGGGCGCGGTGCTGGTGACGGGGGCGCGGCTGCTCGTGTTCGACGCGATGTGGCCGGTCGCACTCGTGACCGTCTTCGCCCCGTACGCGGCGGCGGCCTCGGTGCTCGTGCTGCTCGGGGCCGCGCTGCTGCGGATGCGGCTGACCCTGCTCGTCGCACTGGGTCTGGTGGTCGTCCACACCCTGTGGATGTTGCCGAGGCTGACCCCTGCCGATGCTCCCGCGCCCGGCGGCGCGCGGTTGCGTGTGATGACCTCGAACGCCTACTTCGGCAAGGCGGATCCGGTACGGATCACCGACCTGGTGCGCCGCGAGCGGGTGGACGTGCTGGCCGTGGAGGAGTTGACGCCCGAACTGGCGGCGGGCCTGGAGCGGGCCGGCCTCACCCGGGAACTCCCGTACTCGGCCGGGACCGGCGAGCCCGGCGCGGCCGGACTGGCGATCTACGCGCGCCGGCCGCTGACCGAGGAGCGGCTGTTGCCCGAGCGGACCACGATGCCGATGCCCGGCGCCACCGTGGAGGTGTCCGGGCGCCCGGTCCGGATCCAGGGCGTGCACACCATCCCGCCGATGCGCGGGCAGGCCGGGAAGTGGGCCCACGACATGGACGCGCTGCGCCGCGAGGCGGAGCGGCGCACCCTGCCCGCGATCTTCCTCGGCGACTTCAACGCGACCTCGGACAACGCCTCGTTCCGCGCGCTCACCGGCGCCGGGCTGCGGGACGCGCACGAGGAGCGCGGCCGGGTCCTGGCGCGCACCTGGCCGATGGCGTACTTCCACGGCTTGCCGCCGCTGTTCGGGATCGACCATGTGCTGGTCACGGGCGGGATCGAGGTGGTCTCGGTGTCCGAACACCGCGTGCCGCACACCGATCACGCCGCGGTGATCGCCGAGCTGTCGCTGCGCTGACCACTCGTCAAGATCCCGTCGGGAATGCCCTCACCCGCGTCGACGCCGCGTCAACAGGCCCGAGACGGTCGCCGCGCGCGGCCGGCGTCGAGTCTCGCAAGGCGGTTCGCCCGGCGACCGCACCTTCGCAACTGCGAGGATTCGATCGCATGTCCGCTCTGTTCGCCCTCTTCGCCGTCGTCGTGATCGTCCGCGTCCCGGCCACCTGGAAGCTCTCCACCCGGCGGCCCGCCGACGCGAAGGGCCCGGCGACGCAGACCCGCGCCGATCGCGTGCTCGCGGCCTGAAGACGCGAGGACCGTCACCCGCGTGGGTGACGGCCCTCGCGCTGTCGCCGCCCGGAGCGCTCCGGCGATCAGTGCCCGGTCGGGTGCCAGACCGTGCGGGTCTCGGTGAACGCCAGCATCCGACCCGTGCCCGGGTCCGCCGACCAGTCCGGCTCCTTGGCCTCGGGGCGCAACACGCGCTTGAGGTTGTCCGCCGCCGCGATCTCCAGGTCGCGCGCCGACGCGACTCCCGCGTCCGGCGCCACGCCGGTCAGGTCGATCGCGTTGACGTCCTGGTGGGACGCGAGCGTCGGGGCGATCTCCGCCGGGTGTCCGGTCAGGATGTTGATCACCCCGCCCGGCAGGTCGGACACCGCGAGCACCTCGGCGAAGGACAACGCGGGCAGCGCCGAGGCGCCGGCCGCGAGCACGACGGCGGTGTTGCCGGTGGCGATCACCGGCGCGACCGCGCTCGTCAGGCCCAGCAGCGACGAGCGCTGCGAGGCGATCACCGCGACCACGCCGGTGGGTTCGGGCGTGGACCAGTTCGCGAACGGACCCGCGACCGGGTTGGCGCCGCCCGCGACCTGTGCGAGCTTGTCGGTCCACCCGGCGTACCAGACCCAGCGGTCCACGGCCGCGTCCACCGACGCGAGCGCCTTGGTCCGGCCGATGCCCTCGGCCGCGGCGACCTCGGT
This sequence comes from Embleya sp. NPDC127516, assembly GCF_044765325.1. Lineage (NCBI taxonomy): Bacteria > Bacillati > Actinomycetota > Actinomycetes > Kitasatosporales > Streptomycetaceae > Embleya > Embleya sp. NPDC127516. The sequence continues at coordinate 104,548 of NZ_JBIWJT010000003.1, forward strand.
CGCGAACTGCTCGCGCCGACCCTCCAGCATCTCGGCGATCCGGTACAGGATCTGACCCCGGTTGTAGGCGGTGGCGCCCGACCAGCCCGGGAATGCCTTGCGCGCCGCGACGACCGCGTCACGGGCGTCCTTGCGGCTGCCGCGCGGCGCGTTCGCCAGGGTCCGGCCCTTGCTGTCGGTCACCGCGTACACCCGCCCGCTCTCGGACCGGGGGAACTTGCCCCCGACGTACAGCTTGTAGGTCTTCAACACCTCAAGGCGCTCAGACATCGAGGTAGGCCTCCAGCCCGTGGCGGCCACCCTCGCGGCCGAAGCCCGACTCCTTGAACCCGCCGAACGGCGAGGCCGGGTCGAACTTGTTGAACGTGTTGGTCCACACGACGCCCGCCCGCAACCGCTGCGCGGTCCACAGGGCCTTGGCGCCCTTCTCCGTCCACACGCCGGCGGACAGGCCGTACGCGGAGTTGTTCGCCTTCTCCACCGCCTCGGCCGGGGTACGGAAGGTCTGCACGGTCAGCACCGGGCCGAAGATCTCGTCCCGGGCGATCCGGTGTGCCTGCGTGACGTTGGTGAACACCGTCGGCGGGAACCAGAAGCCCTTGCCGGGCAGCTCGCCGGCCAACGACCAGCGCTCGGCGCCCTCGGCCTCGCCCGCCGCGACCAGTTCCTGGATCCGGGAGAGTTGCGCTGCCGAGTTGATCGCGCCGACGTCGGTGTTCTTGTCCAGCGGGTCGCCCACGCGCAGCGTCTTGATCCGCCGGGTCAGGCTCGCCAGCAGCTCCTCGGCCACCGACTCCTGCACCAGCAGCCGCGAGCCGGCGCAGCAGACCTGGCCGCCGTTGAAGAAGATGCCCTCGACGATGCCGTCCACGGCGGAGTCGATCGCGGCGTCGTCGTAGACGATGTTGGCTGCCTTGCCGCCGAGTTCGAGGGTGACCCGCTTGCGGGTGCCCGCGATGGTGCGGGCGATCTCCTTGCCCACGGCGGTCGAGCCGGTGAACGCGACCTTGTCCACGTCCGGGTGCGCGATCAGCGCGCGACCGGTCTCGCCGGCGCCGGTGACGATGTTCAGCACACCGTCCGGCAGCCCGGCCTCGACGCAGATCTCGGCGAATCGCAGCGCGGTCAGCGGCGTGCTCTCGGCCGGCTTGAGCACCACGGTGTTGCCGCCCGCGAGGGCCGGCGCCACCTTCCAGGCCAGCATCAGCAGCGGGAAGTTCCACGGGATGACCTGACCGGCCACACCGATCGGCTTCGGGTCGGACCCGAAGCCGGCGTGCGCGAGCTTGTCGGCCCACCCCGCGTAGTGGAAGAAGTGCGCCGCGACCAGCGGGATGTCCACGTCGCGCGACTCGCGGATCGGCTTGCCGTTGTCGATCGACTCCAGGACCGCGAGTTCGCGCCCGTGCTCCTGGATCAGCCGAGCGATCCGGAACAGGTACTTGGCCCGCTCCGCGCCGGGCAGCGCCGACCACGACTTGAACGCCTTGCGCGCGGCCTTGACCGCGCGGTCCACGTCCGCCTCGCCGCCGACCGCGATCTCGGCCAGCACCTCCTCGGTCGCCGGGTTCACCGTCTTGAGCCGACCGCCGTCCGCCGCGTCGGCGAACTTTCCGTCGATGAACAGCCCGTACGCCGGGGCGACGTCGACGATCGCGCGCGACTCGGGCGCGGGCGCGTACTCGAATGGGTTGCCCATGGCTGTCAGTCCACCGTCACGTAGTCGGGGCCGGAGTAGCGGCCCGTGGCCAGCTTCTGGCGCTGCATCAGGAGGTCGTTGAGCAGGCTGGAGGCACCGAGCCGGAACCAGTCGGGGTCCAGCCAGTCCGAGCCCACCGTCTCGTTGACCAGCACGAGGTACTTCATCGCGTCCTTGGTGGTGCGGATCCCACCGGCCGGCTTGACGCCGACCTGCGTACCGGTGGCCTCGCGGAAGTCGCGGACCGCCTGGAGCATCACCAGCGTCACCGGCAGTGTCGCGTTGACCGCGACCTTGCCCGTGGACGTCTTGATGAAGTCGGCACCCGCGAGCATCGCGAGCCACGACGCGCGGCGGACGTTGTCGTACGTCGACAGTTCACCGGTCTCCAGGATCACCTTGAGGTGGGCACTGCCCCCACCGGCGGCGGCGCCGCGGGCGCACGCCGCCTTGACCGCGACGATCTCGTCGAAGACTGCCCGGTAGCGACCGGACAGGAACGCGCCCCGGTCGATGACCATGTCGATCTCGTCGGCGCCGGCGGCCACCGCGTGGGCGACGTCGGCCAGCTTCACGTCGAGTGCGGCGCGTCCGGAGGGGAACGCGGTCGCGACGGCCGCGACATGCACTCCCGAATCGCCGAGCGCGGCCCTGGCCTCGGCGACCAGGTCGCCGTAGACGCAGATCGCGGCGGGCCGGGGCGCGTCCGGTGCGCCCGGGTCCGGATGCAGCGCCTTCGCGCACAGGGCCCGGACCTTGCCCGGGGTGTCGGCACCTTCCAGTGTGGTCAGGTCGATCATCTTGATGGCGAGGTCGATCGCGGCGACCTTGGCCTCGTTCTTGATCGAGCGGGTGGCGAGCATTGCTGCCCGCGCTTCGGTCCCGACCCTGTCGACGCCGGGAAGCCCGTGCAGAAAGCGTCGAAGGGCCGCTTCGGACGAGGTGACCTCGGCCGGGTCGGCGAGAATTGCAGACGGCATGCTCACAAGACGAGCATATCTACTCGCGTAGCGTCGGGCCCAGTGGTCCGGTCGAGCCAAACCCGGCCGGTGTCGTGCGGCACAATCACCGGTCATGAGCAGCGACGAGGACATCACCACGTATCGCTCCCGGCCGGCGATGGCCGTCGGGGTGCTTCTGATCGCCGCCGGGGTGTGGATGGTGATCGACACGCTGATCCGCGGCGAAGGCAGCACCAAGTGGCTCGCCATCGCCGTCGTGGTCTTCTTCGCGGTCCTGGTGGTCGCGCTCACCCTGCGCTCGGCGGTGCTGGTCGGGCCGGAGCACCTGGTGATCCGCAACCCGTTCCGCACCATCGTGGTGCCCTGGGGCGCGGTGGAGCGGGTCCGGGCCGAGTACTCGATCGAGGTGCGCGCGGACGAGAAGTCGTTCCACATCTGGGCCATCCCGGTCTCCCTGCGCGAACGCAAGCGGGCGCTGCGCCAACAGGGCCGCTCGGCGGCGGAGGACCCGTACGGCCACGGCGCGCACGACCTGCCCCAACTCTCCCGTGCCGACCAGGTCGTGGACGACCTGCGCGGGATGAGCGAGCAGTTCGCCGCGAAGTCCACCGGCCCGGTCCGAGTCCAGTGGTCGATGGAGATCCTCGGCGGCCTCGTGCTCTCGGGCGCGGCCTCGCTGGTGCTGGGCCTGATCTGAGGTGCCGGCCCTGATCCGATCCGATCGGGCCCGGAACGACACGAACGCCGACCGAGCCTTGTGCGGGCCCGGTCGGCGGGTGGTGCGCGTCGGTCGTCCGGCCGCGTTCAGCGACCCCGTCGGCGCAGTACGCGCGCGGCGCTGTACAGCACGATCAGAGCGGCGGTGACGGCGAGCGCGGCGCCCGTGACCGGCTCGACCACCGCTCCGCCGAAGCCGCGTCCGGCGGTGAGATCGTCCGCCGAGGTGTCGAAGAGGGTGTCGGCGACGCCCGAGAACAGCGGATAGGCCGACACGAACGCGAGCACCGGCAGGATCAGCAGGCCGACGAAGGTCGCGAGCGCGGGGACGGAACGCCCGGCCTTCGCCCACTGCCAGACGTGCCGCGGCCGGATGCGCGGGGCGGTGTTCGGAGCGGGGAACTCGGACAGGGTGCTCATGGCGTCCTCTGGGAGCCGGGGGATCGACTGACCCTTCCACGATCCGCCGGCGACCCGTTCGGGCACATCCACCCGAAGAGCCGGCTCCGCCCCGTACCGCGGTACCACGCGCCCCCGGGCCCGTCCTCCGAAGGGCTGGGCCCGGGGGTCGTACGCGAGCGGGGCGGGACGGTCGATCGACCGTCCCGCCCCGCTCGCCCACCGGTCCGTGTCGGCCGGGAGGCGTCCTACATGCCCAGCGTCGCGGCCAGGTCCCGCTTCAGTCGCTCCAACGCCGCGTACGCCGCCGCGCGGGCGCCGTCGACACCGACCTCGGCGATCCGCTTCGGGGCGACCACGACCTCCAGGTAGGCCTTGAGCTTGGGTTCGGTCCCGGAGGGCCGCACCACGACGCGGCCCGCGAGCAGGTCCACGCCGTCGCCGGCCAGCGTGTAGCGCAGACCGTCGGTGGGCGGCAGGCCGTCGGCCGGCGGGTGCAGCAGGTCCTCGGCGCTCGTCACGGCCAGCCCTCCGAGCGTGCGCGGGGCCCGCTCGCGCAGCCCCCGCATCGCGTCCGCGATCAGTTCGAGGCGATCCACCCGCACCGAATACTGGTCGGTCGCGTACAGCCCGTACCGGGTCGCGACGGCGTCCAGCAGGTCGGGGAGCGTGCGGCCGTCCCGCTTGGCGCGGGCCGCGAGTTCGGCCAGCATCAGCGCGGCGGTGACGCCGTCCTTGTCGCACACCCCGGCCGGGTCCACGCAGTAGCCCAGCGCCTCCTCGTACGCGAACGCCAGGTCGGGCACGCGGGCGAGCCACTTGAAGCCGGTCAGCGTCTCGGTGTGGGCGATGCCGTTCGCGCGCGCGATCGCGCCCAGCAGCGAGGAGGACACGATCGTGGTGGCCAGCACGCCGTCGGTGCCCCGGCGGGCCACCTCGTCGCCGAGCAGCGCGCCGACCTCGTCGCCGCGCAACATCCGCCAGCCGCCCGCGACCGCCGGGTCCGGTACCGCGACCGCGCACCGGTCGGCGTCCGGGTCGTTGGCGATCACCACGTCCGCGTCCTCGGCGAGCGCGGTGCGGAACGCGAGGTCCATCGCCCCGGGCTCCTCCGGGTTCGGGAAGGCCACGGTCGGGAAGTCCGGGTCCGGGTCGGCCTGTTCGGGCACCGGTCGAACGTCGGCGAAGCCCGCGCGGTCGAACGCGCCGAGCATCACGGTGGTGCCCACGCCGTGCATCGCGGTGTGCACGATCCGCACGGCGCGCGGCCCGGCCGGGTCGACGACGGTCACGGCGCGGTCGAGGTAGGAGTCGATCAACGCCTCGCCGAGCGTCTCCCAGCCGTCCTCGGCCATCGGCACGTCGGCCAGGGAGCGGACCGCCGCGATGTGCCCGGCGATCTCCGCGTCGGCGGGCGGCACGATCTGCGACCCGTCGCCGAGGTAGACCTTGTAGCCGTTGTCGCGCGGCGGGTTGTGGCTCGCGGTGACCATCACCCCCGCGACGCAGCCCAGGTGCCGGATCGCGTAGGCCAGCACCGGCGTGGGCAGCGGGCGGGGCAGCAGCAGCGCGTGCAGCCCGGCCGCCTCCATGACGGCGGCGGTGTCCCGGGCGAACACGTCGGACTTGTGCCGTGCGTCGAACCCGATCACCACCGCGTTGCGGGTCGCGGCGGGCGCGGCGGTGTCGGTGACGTACGCGGTCTTGAGGTACGCGGCCAGACCCGCCGCCGCGCGGATCACCACCGCGCGGTTCATCCGGTTCGGCCCGGCGCCCAATTCGCCGCGCAGCCCCGCGGTGCCGAACTGGAGCAACCCGGCGAAACGATCCGCGAGGCCCTCCCGATCGTCCGCCTCGAGCAACGCCTCGAGTTCGGCCCGGGTGTCCGGGTCCGGGTCCTCGGCCAGCCAGGCGCGTGCGATCTCGATGACGTCGCTCAACACGGACTCCTCGGTGCGGAAAGGATCAAAGAGGACGGGAACGGTACCGCGGGCGCTCAGATGCGCGGCAGCACCCGGGTCAGCAGTCGGCCCATGCGCTCGGCGGACGCGCGTCCGGCGGCCAGGACCTCTTCGTGGTTGAGCGGCTCGCCGGTCATGCCCGCGGCGAGGTTGGTGACCAGCGAGATGCCCAGGATCTCGGCGCCGGCCTCGCGCGCCGCGATCGCCTCGATGGTCGTGGACATGCCGACGAGGTGCCCGCCGATCGCGCGGACCATGCCGATCTCGGCCGGGGTCTCGTAGTGCGGGCCGGGGAACTGCACGTACACGCCCTCTTCGAGGTCGGGCTCGACCTCGCGACACAACGCGCGTAGCCGCGGCGAATAAAGGTCGGTCAGGTCGACGAAGTTGGCCCCGACGATGGGCGACGCGGCGGTCAGGTTGATGTGGTCGCTGATCAGCACCGGCTGACCGGGCACGAAGGACGGGCGCAGGCCGCCGCAGCCGTTGGTCAGCACGACGGCCTTGCAGCCGGCCGCGACCGCGGTGCGCACACCGTGCGCGACGGCCGCGACGCCGTGCCCCTCGTAGAGGTGGGTGCGGCCGAGGAAGACCAGCGCGCGGCGGTCGCCGATGACCAGCGAGCGGACGGTGCCGGCGTGGCCCTCGACGGCGGGCGGCGGGAAGCCGGGCAGCTCGGTGACCGGGAACTCGTGCTCCGGGTCGCCCAGCATGTCGGCGGCGGGCACCCAGCCAGAGCCCATGACGAGCGCGATGTCGTGCGTCGCGGCACCGGTGAGCCGCTGAAGGCTTTCGGCGGCCTCGGCGGCGGCCGTGTACGGGTCGTGGCTATCCAATACGTTCACATCGATGAGCGTAAATGCTGTACCCGCAAAGGGCGCGAGCGGGGTCTATGCGCGTAGAAGACTGTGATACGACCGCAATGACAGCGGGGGACGACTGGTGCGGGTTTGTGGCGATACGTCCGTTCAGACGATCCGGTCGGACCGGGATCGTGTCGGTCGCCACTCGGACGCGCGAGACCTCGACGCGGCGGGTGTACACACCTGGGGTCGGCCGCCCGAGGGTGCCCCCGGCCCGGCCGGCCGGATCGGTCTTCGGGCCCGGCCGGGTGTGCCGCGGGCTACGTGCAGGGGCGGTTGCGGAGTTCCTTGACGTAGTCGTCGGGGGCGCCGGCGGACTCGGCCGACTCGGCGACCATGCCGAGGTAGCGCGCCGAGGGCAGGCCACCCTCGTAGTCGTTGAGCACGTACAGCCACGCGACCTGCTCGCCGAACAGGGACTCCACCCGGACCCGGACCTTGCGGTACAGGCCCAGCGGCATGCCCTCCCACCGGTCGAGGTCGGGCTCGTCCATCTCGGCCAGGTCGTACAACGCGACGAATACCTGGGACAACTCGTCCTCGACGACCGTGGCCAGCGATCCGTCCCAGCCCAACTGCTCGCCGCCGAAGGTCAGCCGCCAGCCGGGCAGCCAACCGGTGTGGCGCAGAGGGGAGTGCGGGGCACGCCGAGCCATCTGCCGCGCGTCGAGGTTGCTTGCGTACGCGGCGTAGAGGGGCATGGCCGCAGCCTACGCGACGCGCGGTCATGGGAGAGAATGACACCCGTGACTCGGATTGTGATCGTAGGCGGAGGACCCGGCGGGTACGAGGCGGCTTTGGTCGCGGCACAGCTCGGAGCCGAGGTGACGGTGGTAGAGCGCGAAGGGGTGGGTGGTGCGGCGGTACTGACGGACTGTGTCCCGTCCAAGACCCTGATCGCCACGGCCGAGGTCATGACGAACTTCGCCGACTCGCACCACGAGCTCGGCATCTACGTCGACGACGGCACCCCGGGCACGCTGGATCGCCCGATCGTGGGCGTGGACCTGGGCGTGGTCAACCGACGCGTACTGCAGCTGGCCAAGGCCCAGTCCAACGACATCGGGCAGAGCGTCACCCGCGCCGGCGTGCGGGTGCTGCGCGGCACCGCCCGGCTGGACGGGCCGCGCCGCGTGGTGGCCGACCTCGCCGACGGCTCCGAGCGCACGCTCGACGCGGACGCGATCCTTATCTCCACCGGCGCCCACCCGCGCGAGATCCCGGGTGCTGAGCCGGACGGCGAGCGGATCCTGAACTGGAAGCAGATGTACGGCCTGTCCGAGCTGCCGCGCGAGCTGATCGTGGTCGGCTCCGGGGTCACCGGCGCCGAGTTCGCCGGTGCCTACCAGGCGCTCGGCTCCAAGGTGACCCTGGTCTCCAGTCGCGACCGGGTGCTCCCGGGCGAGGACCCGGACGCGGCCGAGGTGCTCGAAGGCGTCTTCCGGCGGCGCGGGATGCGGGTCATGTCGCGCTCGCGCGCGGAGAGCGTCAAGCGGGACGGGGACAGCGTCATCGTCACCCTGACCGACGGTCGGATCGTCGAGGGAAGCCACTGCCTGGTCGCGGTCGGCGCGATCCCCAACACCGCGGGCATCGGGCTGGAGGAGGCCGGCGTCTTCCTCAAGGACACCGGACACGTGCGGGTGGACCGGGTTTCGCGCACCACCGCGAACGGGGTGTACTCGGCGGGCGACTGCACCGGCGTGTTCGCGCTCGCGTCGGTGGCGGCGATGCAGGGCCGGATCGCGATGTACCACATGCTCGGCGACGCGGTGGCGCCGCTGAATCTCAAGGCCGTGTCCTCGAACGTGTTCACCGACCCCGAGATCGCCACGGTCGGATATACCCAGGCCGCGATCGACGCGGGCGAGATCGACGCGCGCGGCGTCAAGCTGCCGCTGTCGCGCAACCCGCGGGCCAAGATGCAGGGCATTCACGACGGCTTCGTGAAGCTGTTCTGTCGGCCGGGCACCGGCATCGTGGTCGGTGGTGTGATCGTGGCGCCGCGCGCGAGCGAGTTGATCCACACCGTCGCGCTCGCGGTGGACCTGCACCTGACGGTCGACCAGATCGCCAGCGGATTCACCGTCTACCCGTCGCTTTCGGGTTCGATCGCGGAAGCCGCCCGGCAATTGCACCGGCGCGAGCGTTCCTGACCAAGCGGCCGAATCGGCCGGGTCGAATCCGCCGGGTGGATCCCGGGGTGTCGGGCCGATCCTTATCGGCGCGGGACACCCCGGGCGGCCCCGATGTCAAGATCATCGCAGCCCGGGCCGGGTGGCTCCGGCGCGCGAGGGGCGCGCGTAATTCGGATTCCGCGCCCCTGTGCACTCCACTTACGGGTGGCTTTTCTCGAACATCCGCTGTCCTTCGGGGCCGCCGCGCATACTCGAATCGGACCGGGTGTGATCGCCTCCTCGCGGTGTGTTCGGCGTCCGTCGAGACCGGCTGACGCGGAATCAAAATCTGTGTACAGCAGTGCTATCCGCTTCCCGGTGAGCAGCGTTATGGTTGGCCCTCGCGAACGCTGCGGCTTCGCTGCGCCCGGAAACCGAAGCGGTCTTATCACTTTGATGAACAAGTTCGGGTAAGAGTCGCAAGCGGCTGATAAGAGCCGGTCGTTCGCGTTACCTTCGTCACGTGTTCGCAGCAGAGCGTCGTCAACTGATTCTTGAAATGGTGCGGGCCAACGGAGCGGTGTCCCTTCGGGAGCTCGCCCGGGTGGTCCAGACGTCCGAGGTGACGGTTCGGCGGGACGTGCGGGCCCTGGAAGCCGAAGGGCTGCTCGACCGTCGGCACGGTGGAGCGGTACTGCCCGGTGGGCTGTCCCGTGAGCCGAGCTATTCGCAGAAGACCCACCTCGCGGCGGCGGAGAAGGCGGCCATGGCCGACCTCGCGGTCTCCCTCGTCGACGAGGGGGACGCGATCGTCGTGGGCGCCGGCACCACCACGCAGGAGCTGGCCCGCAGGCTGGCCCGGATCCCGGGCCTGACCGTGGTCACCAACTCCCTTCTTGTCGCGCAGGTCCTCGCCCACGCCAATCGGGTCGAGGTCGTGATGACCGGCGGCACGCTGCGCGGGTCGTCCTACGCGCTGGTGGGCAGCGGAGCCGAACAGGCCCTCGCGGGTCTGCGCGTGCGCCGCGCGTTCGTGTCCGGCAACGGGCTCACCGCCGAGCGTGGCCTGTCCACCCCCAACATGCTGTCCGCGAGTGTGGACCGCGCCCTGATCCAGGCCGCCCACGAGGTCGTCGTCATGGTCGACCACACCAAGATCGGTGTGGACACCATGTTCCAGACGGTGGCCCCCGAGCGGATCACCCACCTCGTCACCGACGAGGACGCTCCCGGTCCGGAGAGCGAGGCCCTGGCCGAGCTGGGCGCACAGGTGCACATCGCCCCCCTTCCGCAGCGAGCCGTCCCCGGCGCCCGCGCGGAGTTCAACGGGGAGCGGATGCGCGACATGCGCGTCCCGGGGGTGATGCCCGACCAGTGAGCAGGACCTTGCCGCCAGGTGTCACTCGCCGACCGCCCGGCGCCCCCCGGGCAACGCGCGCCGCACCTGTTCGACCAGGTCTCCGCCGAAGGCACCGAACCCCGTCGCCGACCACACGCTCCGCTCGGCCGGGACCTCGTAGTAGGGCAGGTACGCCCCGTCGGCGACCCGCGCGGTGAGGATGTCCGGCACCATGCGCTCGCTCCCGGCGACCGGACACGCCCAGCACGCCGGTACCGGCGCGGTCAGTCCTCGCATCACCCATCGCATCGTGGCGTGCGCTGCGCCGTGCAACGGATTGAACAGACACCGACACCTCGAACCGACGATCCGGGCCGAGCTCGTCGACGGAATCGGCCGCCGCGGCCACTTCCAGCGCCCGGACTCCGTGCCACACCAACACCCACGCGCCCGCGAGATCGGGGAGATCGTCGGCTTCCCGCAACACCCACGAAGCCGCCTCGCCCGCGTCCAGGGCCCGCAGTTGTGCCGCCAAGGTGGCCGGCCGCTCGGCCGGTACGAGCGCCTGCGTGCGCCGAGCCAACTCGGCGAGTCGTTCGATCACGTCTTCGCGCAGCCACACGACCAACTCGGACCGTGCCCGCTCGAGCAACTCGGGCGGGACCGAGAAGACGGCCGGTTCACTTGACGCGATGGCACGCGGGGACGGGTGCGACGAGCGGGCGCCGCGTCGACGATCGGACCACCGCACGCCCAGGGCGGCTCCGGTGCCGCCGGCAGCGCGGACGGTGGCGATCAGGAACCAGTGGTCCACGCCGAACCCCCTCCGGCGTGCGCATGGACGACCGCCCCCGCGCCGACGTGTCGGGCGGGGGCGATCGTGGCGTGCGTCGGGATCGTGGGTGATCCCGGTGGGTGTGCGCCCGGGTCAGTCCTTGATCTCGCAGAGCACCGCGCCGGACGTGACCGTCGCGCCGACCTCGGCGACCAGGCCCTTGACCGTGCCGGACCGGTGGGCGTTGAGCGGCTGCTCCATCTTCATCGCCTCGAGGACCACGATCAGCTCGCCCTCGGCGACCTGCTGACCTTCCTCGACCGCGACCTTGACGATGGTGCCCTGCATCGGGCTGGCCAGCGAGTCGCCGCTCGCCGCGGCGCCGGCCTTCTTGCCGCCGCCGCGCTTGGGCGCCTTCTTCCCGGCGGCCGGGGCCGCCGCGCCGGACGCGCCGAGGCCCGCCGGAAGGGTGACCTCGAACCGCCGACCGTTGACCTCGACCACGACGGTCTCGCGCTCGCCGGCCTCTTCGGCCCCGTCCGCGCCGCCGCCGAACGGGGCGATCGTGTTCTCGAACTCGGTCTCGATCCACCGGGTGTGCACCGTGAACGCGTCGGTCGAACCGTCGAGCTCGGGCGCGAACGCCGGGTCCACCACCACCTCGCGGTGGAAGGTGAGCGCGGTCGCCATGCCGTCCACGACGAACTCGTCCAGCGCGCGCTTGGCCCGCTGGAGCGCCTGCTCGCGGTCGCGGCCGGTGACGATCAGCTTCGCCAGCAGCGAGTCCCACGCCGGGCCGATCACCGAGCCCTGCTCGACGCCCGAGTCCAGGCGCACGCCCGGGCCGGACGGCGGCAGCCACGTGGTGACCTCGCCGGGGGCGGGCAGGAAGCCACGCCCCGGGTCCTCGCCGTTGATCCGGAACTCGAACGCGTGCCCGCGCAGCGGCGGGTCGTCGTAGCCGAGCACCTCGCCGTCGGCGATCCGGAACATCTCGCGCACCAGGTCGATGCCGGTGACCTCTTCGGTGACCGGGTGCTCGACCTGGAGGCGGGTGTTGACCTCCAGGAAGGAGATGGTGCCGTCCTGGCCGACCAGGAACTCGCAGGTCCCGGCGCCGACGTAGCCGGCCTCCTTGAGGATGGCCTTGGACGCGCGGTACAGCTCGGCGTTCTGCTCGTCGGACAGGAACGGCGCGGGCGCCTCCTCGACGAGCTTCTGGTGCCGGCGCTGGAGCGAGCAGTCGCGGGTGGACACGACCACCACGTTGCCGTGGGTGTCGGCCAGGCACTGGGTCTCCACGTGCCGCGGCTTGTCCAGGTAGCGCTCGACGAAGCACTCGCCGCGGCCGAACGCGGCCACCGCCTCACGCACCGCCGAGTCGTACAGCTCGGGGACCTCTTCGAGGGTGCGAGCCACCTTGAGGCCGCGCCCGCCACCGCCGAAGGCGGCCTTGATGGCGATCGGCAGGCCGTTGGCCCTGGCGAACTCCACCACTTCCTCGGCACCCGAGACCGGGTCCGGGGTGCCGGCGACCAGGGGCGCGCCGGCCCGCTGGGCGATGTGTCGGGCGGCCACCTTGTCACCGAGGTCGCGGATCGCCTGCGGCGGCGGTCCGATCCAGGTGAGGCCGGCGTCCAGCACGGCCTGGGCGAATTCCGCGTTCTCCGACAGGAACCCGTATCCGGGGTGGATGGCGTCCGCGCCCGAGTCCTGGGCGGCCCGCAAAACCTTGGCCACGTCCAGGTAACTCTCGGCCGGAGTGTTCCCGCCGAGCGCGTGGGCCTCGTCGGCCACCCGCACGTGCAGAGCATCCCGGTCCGGCTCGGCGTAGACGGCCACACTGGCGATACCGGCATCCCGGCATGCTCGGGCGACGCGGACCGCGATTTCCCCACGGTTGGCGATGAGTACCTTGCGCACGATCTGGCTCCCTCCTCAACTGCGGAGAGTCTAGGGATTCGGAGGCGGGCACCCTCGGCCGCCCCACCTCGTCATGGGTACGGCTACCCGCCACGTTCATGGCCATCGGTGGAGCTGCCGGCCACGTTGCCGGTGGGGTCAACGTACTCCGGACGAGGTCGGCGCCGACGCTCGGGTACGGCTGTAACGTGTTTCAGTTTATCGTCGTCCGGTCAGCCGCCCAGGCAATCGCCGCCGGACGCGTGTCCGAGCAGTCCGCTCTCGGGTACGTTCGCCCCGGCCATCTTCCCGCAGTGCTTGCAGGCCTTGGCCCACGGATTGCCGGTCGGTCCGTCGGGCCCGTACTGATACACCCACTCGTGGTCGTCGTGACCCTCGGCACACATGTCCCACGCGTTGCCCGGTTCCCGCACGTCTCGCGTCATTCGCCCTCTCCTCGCGTCTGTCGTGCGCAGGCTACGAGCGCACACGGGCAATGGAGGCCGAAACACGCGAATCGCCTGGCGCCGGGCCGGGGGTGGGGTGTGTGGGTGGGGGCGGGGCGGTTGCTCGACCGGGGGTATTCGGGCCGTGGTGTTTCCCCCGGGCGGGGCCGGCTGCCACGATGTGAGCGTCTACGGCATCCCATGCCTGGGCAGGAGGTACTGGTGGCAGAGGTGTTCTTGCGCCGGCTGACCCGTTGGCAGGCCGACCAACAGCGGGAATCCGTCGCGGATACGTACGTCAAGAGCTACGGCGAGGATCCGCCGGGCCGCCCCGATTTCCTGCGGCGCTATGCCGAGCACATCCAACAGCCGGGGTTCGAGATGGTGGTCGCGAACGGCGCCGGCGCGGCCGGTTGCACCTACGGCTTCCCGCCTCGACGGGCGAGTGGCTGGTGGACCGGCTTCCACGGCGACCTGCCCGAGGACGTGGCCGAACTGGCCTCGGCCGGAAAGGTGTTCGTGATCGTCGACCTGATGGTCGTGCCGCAGCACCGGCGGCAGGGGCTGGCCGGCCGGATGCGGGAGAGGCTGCTCGCGGGCACCGACGCGAAGTTCGCCGCGGTCCGGGTGCACCGGGACAACCACGCGGCGCTCGCCGCGTTCCGCTCCTGGGACTGGGCCCGACTGGGCGAGTGGCAACCCGACCCGGTGACCGAGCCCGCCGAGGTGTGGGGATACCGGATCCGCGCCTGAACCCGGGGCCCGGGACGCGCGCCGCCGCGGTCGCTCGCCGTGCGACGGTCCGCGCCGCCCGGGGTCAGTCGCCGTGCAACTCGCGCAGGATCTGCCCGGTGCGCTTGTCCGCGGGATAGAACGACTCGATCGAGATCTCGGCCACGGTGATGTCGACCGCGGTGCCGAACGTGGCCACGGTGCTGACGAAGGACAACACCTCCCCGCCGAACCGGATGCCCAGCGGGATCGCCGGCGCGCCGGGGCCGGCCGCGTTCGGCGGCTCGCCGCCCGGGTAGCCGCTCACCTCGTCGTACAGCGCCTGCACCAGCGGGTCCGCGGTGATCGCTGCCTGCCGACGCAGCCGGTGCAGCAGGTGCGCGCGCCACTGCGCGAGGTTGACGATCCGCGGCGCCATGCCCTCCGGGTGCAGGCTCACCCGGTAGGCGTTCAGCGGGTCGGTGAGCAACTCGGGGGCGACGCCCTCGGTGAACAGCGCGATGCTCGGCGTCGCGTCGACGATGTTCCACGCCCGGTCCACGATCACCGCCGGGAACGGACCGTGCCCGACCAGGATCTGGCGCATCGCGGCCATCACCGCGTCCAGTTCCGGCGCGTCCAGGCGGCTCTCGTTGTACACCGGCGCGTGGCCCGCCGCCTGCAACATGCGATTGCGTTCGCGCAGCGGGACCTCCAGGTATTCGGCCAGCCGCAGCACCATGTCCCGGCTGGGCACCGCGCGGCCGGTCTCGATGAAGCTCAGGTGCCGGGTGGACACCTCGACCTCCACGGACAACTCCAATTGGCTCAACCGCCGGTGCTGCCGCCAGTGGCGGATCAGCTCGCCGCTCGACCGCCGGCCGGCGGCGCGGCCGGCGGGCCGCTCGGTGGCGATGCCTGCGCTTCCCGAACTCATGGCACCAGACCGTACGCGGTGTTCCACGATCTCGGCACGGTGCGTCCGGAACGGTCCGCCGGCTCCTCTGCGTACGGTCATCGCACGGACTTGCGTGCCTTGCGCAGGGCGAACATCTGGACGTCGGCGAAGCCGAGCACCGCGATCGCCTGGAGCACGATCAACGTGGTACCCAGGCCGGTCGGGTCCATCCAGCCCGCGACGGCCGTCAGCACGCTGTCCGCGAACCACAGCAGGTTGAGTCCGATCACCACGCGCACCGCGGTGCGATGCGGCGTGGCGCGCGCGGCCACCCGCCAGACGCCGAGCGCGTAGAGCACCAGGAAGGCGCCGAGCCCGGCCAGGAAGGCGGTGGACAGGCCGAGCGCGCCGTCGAACGCGGCGCAGCCGACCAGCGCGGCCAGGCCCACCGCGCCGGTGGCGATCGCGTCGAGCCGAAGCGCGATCCGCAACAGGCCGGTGTCGCCGCGGACGGAGCCGTCCGCACCGGAACCGGCGGCCGCGAGTGTGGAGTGCAGGGACTGGGCGCTCATGGGATCCTCCAGGGTCGATTGCCGACATCGACGACTGTGCTGGAGCCCGGGTGGGGCGGTCGATTCCCTCCGAGGTAATGTCCGGCGATCGACGGGCCCGCGCGGGGGCCGGCGCACGGACGTTCCGAGGGATGGTCGAGGGACTTCCGGCGAATCCGAAACAGGCGGGTCCGCGTCTCCCGCTTCGGGAGCGGACGAGCGTCGTCCTTCCCTAAGCTGCGTGTAAAACGACCCGGGGGAGACGGCCATGGCCGGCGGAGTGGTACGCAAGGCCTACGAGGCCGGCGCCGGATTCGCGGAGGGCCGCGCGCGGCGCCCCGAACCGGTGGGCCGGCTGTCCCTGGAGTGGGTGCCCGGTGTGCTGCTGGTCGTGCTCGGCACGGCCGCCGCCCTGGTACTGCTCCGGGCGGGCATCGACCCGTCCGCACCGGCCCCGGCCGTCGCGGACCCGGACACGTACGGGTCGGCGCCGGCGCCGGTGAGCCCGGGCGCCGGCGACTGGTCGGTGTGGGACCTGATCGCGGTGTTGTTGCCGTGGGCGGTGCCGTTGGTGATCGGCGGGGTCGGGCTCACCGACAGCGTGTTCACCCACCGCCGCGGCGCGGTCGGCGGCGTGCTGGTGATCGGCCTGGCCGGCGCCGCGCTGACCACCGCGCTCGACCCGATCGCCGCGCACTACGACGGCTCGGGCGACGCGCGCTGGCTCGGCTTCGTGTACCTGCTGCGGTTCGGCTTCGCCGTCCAGGTGCTGGTCGGCGTGGTGTTGTGGATCCACCTGGCGGTACCCCGGCACCAGGCGCCGTTGAACGCCGCGTTCGCGGCGACGCTCGCGGCGGGTGTGCCGCTGCTGTTCGTGCTCGGCGGGCGGGACGTGCTCGACCCGATGTGGGAGTCCGGTGCCGGTCTACAGACCTGGCTGCCGCTCGCCGCGTTCGGCTACCTGCTGATCCTGCTGCCCACCGGTCGGGTCCTGGTGCCGCCGGGGCGCGGCTGGCAGGAGTCCCAAGTGGGCGCCTTCGGCGGGGTGTTCCTGCTCGGCCTGGCCGGCGTCGGGGTGTCCGCCGCGACCATCGTGATGGGCGACGACAAGCCCCGGGTGCTCGGTCTGTGGCCGATCGTGGCGCTGGCCGGCTGCCTGGTCGCCGCGCTGCTGACCTACCGGGTGGACGGGATCCGCTCGGTGGCGGGCGCGCTGCTGGCGATGGCGGTCGGGCTGGCCGCGTTCCCGGCCGCGCTGTTCGCCTGGGACCGCACCGAGGGCAATCCGGGCCTGGGCCTGGACGGACCGGGCGAATACGTGCCGTGGCTGCTCGGGCTCACCGTCGCGGGCATCGTGGGTGCGGTCGCGGCCCGCATGCTGGGGTCGTACGCGATCGGCCTGGCCGCACTCGCCCTGGTCCTGGCCGAGTTCATCGGTCCGGCGGCCGGCTCCGGGCATCAGCTCGCGGTGCGCTGCGCGGGCGCGGCGGCGATCGGCGTGGTGGTCGGCGGGCTGCGTCCGGAGGCCGCGATCGCGGGATTCGGGCTGGGCGCGGCGTGCGGACCGGTGTGGCCGGAGCTACAGGCCGCGTCGGCGGACTACGCGTGGGTGGAGTGGCTGACCAGGAAGCCCGGCGGCGTACCGCTGCCGCTGCTCGTGCTCGCGGCGATCGCGCTGCCGCTGGCGGTCCTGGCCGGGATGCGCGGCACGCCCACGCCGCCCCCGCGAACCGGTCCCGGGCGCGGGCCCGGATCCGGCCCGGTCGGCGCCCCGGTGCCCGGTGGCGGTCCGTGGGCCCCGAACGCCTACGCCGAACCCGCCCCGCAGCCCTATCTGCCGCAGCAGCCCGACGCCGGCTCGTACCAACCGCAACCGCCGTCGTCCGGGCTGCCCAACCTGGGCCCCGGCCCGGTCCGCCGGGACCTGAACCGGCCGGACGGTTCCGCCTCCTGAGGATCGTCGGCGCCCGGGGCGGAAGCGCCCCGGGCCGCGTCGCCCGATCAGGTCCACAGGTCGACGATCCGCACGCCCACGCCGTCCAGGAGCCGGCGCAGCAGCGGCAGTGACAGGCCGATCACATTGCCCGGGTCGCCGTCGATGCCGTCCACGAACGGCGACGCGTACCCGTCCAGGGTGAACGCGCCCGCCACGTGCAGCGGTTCGCCGGTGGCGATGTACGCGGCGACCTCGTCGTCGGACGGCGTGCCGAACCGCACCGTGGTGGCCCCCACGTCGGACACCCGCAGGCCGCTGCGGCGGTCGATCACGCAGTGCCCGGTCAACAGCACCCCGGAGCGCCCGCGCATGGCCTGCCAGCGGGCCAGCGCGTCGGCGGCGTCGACCGGCTTGCCCAGCGCACGACCGTCCAACTCCAGCACCGAGTCGCAGCCCAGGACCAGTTCGTCGGCGCCCAGGTCGGCGGCGACCGCGTCGGCCTTGGCCTCGGCGAGCAGCAGCGCGAGTTCGCGCGGGGAGGCGGCGGTGAGCGCGTCCTCGTCGACGCCGCTGACCACGACCTTCGGATCGAGCCCGGCGTCGCGCAGCAGCTTCAGGCGCGCGGGGGAGGCCGAGGCGAGCACGAGGGAACGGGAGGGGGTGCGGTCGGTCATGCCGCCAACGTACCGGGCGCCGGATCGCGGGCCGGTCACAGTCCGAGCAGGAGCAGGCCGAGGATCACCACCACGGGCAGGATCCACACGGCGCGCCGAAGCTGGGCCACGGCGCGCCGGGTTTCCTCGGAGAACTCGTCACGCTCACGCATGCGTCCATCGTGGGCCGCGCACCACGGTGCGTTCTTGAGTACGGGTACTCAAGTCGGGTCGTGCGATAGACCGACAACGCATATGCCGATGGACCGAATGGCCGATCGTCGCAGAAACGGGCTCGGTCAGGACGGCCAGGCGCTCGCGCGCCAGGCCCCCGGCCCGGGACGCAGTTGCCGGCGCACCAGCCGGGCCGGCGCGTTCCACTGCGAGGGCGCCGCCGGCTCCGGCGCGACACCGCCGCCGCGCGCCTTGGCCGCCACCACGGTGACGATCACGGCCAACTCCTCCGGGGTGGGTTCACCCCGCACCACCTTGATCATGGGGACCTCCAGGCCCTGACCGGGTCGGCCCGCCGCGCACGGCGCCGCGGGACCGACTCGGTGTGGTCCGACTACAGCGGGATGTTGCCGTGCTTCTTCGGCGGCAGCGTCTCGCGCTTGCCGCGCAGCGCGCGCAGCGCCTTGACCACGTGCGCCCGAGTCGAGGACGGACGGATCACCGCGTCGACGTAGCCGCGTTCGGCGGCCACGTACGGGTTGCACAGCGTGTCCTCGTACTCCTGGATCAGCCGCGCGCGGGTCGCCTCGGGGTCGTCGGCGGCGGCGATGGTGCGCCGGTGCAGGATGTTCGCCGCGCCCTGCGCGCCCATCACCGCGATCTGCGCGGTCGGCCAGGCCAGGTTGACGTCGGCGCCCAGGTGCTTGGAGCCCATCACGTCGTACGCGCCGCCGTACGCCTTGCGGGTGATGATCGTCACCAGCGGCACGGTGGCCTCGGCGTACGCGTAGATCAGCTTCGCGCCGCGCCGGATGATGCCGTTCCACTCCTGGTCGGTGCCCGGCAGGAAGCCCGGCACGTCCACGAAGGTCAGCACCGGGATGTTGAACGCGTCGCAGGTGCGCACGAAGCGCGCGGCCTTCTCGGACGCGTCGATGTCCAGCGTGCCCGCGAACTGCATCGGCTGGTTGGCCACGATGCCCACGGACCGACCCTCGACCCGGCCGAAGCCGACCACGATGTTCGGCGCGAACAGCGGCTGGACCTCCAGGAAGTCCGCGTCGTCCAGGACGTGCTCGATCACCGTGTGGATGTCGTACGGCTGGTTCGCCGAGTCCGGGATGAGCGTGTCCAACTCGCGGTCGTGGTCGGTGGTCTCCAGGTCGGCGGCCTCGTCGAAGGACGGGGCCTCCTCCAGGTTGTTGCTCGGCAGATAGGACAGCAGGCCCTTGACGTACTCCAGGGCGTCCTTCTCGTCCGCGCCCATGTAGTGCGCGTTGCCGGACTTGCTGTTGTGCGTGCGCGCGCCGCCGAGGTCCTCCATCGTGACGTCCTCGCCGGTGACCGTCTTGATCACGTCGGGACCGGTGATGAACATCTGCGAGGTCTGGTCGACCATCACGACGAAGTCGGTGAGCGCGGGCGAGTACACGTGGCCGCCGGCCGCCGCGCCCATGATCAGCGAGATCTGCGGGATCACCCCGGAGGCGATCACGTTGCGACGGAAGATCTCGCCGTACAGGCCGAGCGAGACGACGCCCTCCTGGATGCGCGCGCCGCCGCCCTCGTTGATGCCCACCAGCGGGACGCCGGTCTTGATCGCGAGGTCCTGGATCTTGACGATCTTCTCGCCGTACACCTCGCCCAGGCTGCCCCCGAACACGGTGACGTCCTGGGAGAACACGCACACCTGGCGACCGTCGACCGTGCCGGAACCGGTCACGACGCCGTCGCCGTAGGGGCGGTTGGCCTCCAGGCCGAAGTTGGTCGAGCGATGCCGCGCGAACTCGTCGAGTTCGACGAACGAGCCCTCGTCGAGCAGGTACTCGATCCGCTCGCGCGCGGTCATCTTGCCCTTGGCGTGCTGCTTCTCGACCGCTCGGGCGCTTCCGGCGTGAACCGCCTCGTCGATGCGACGCTCGAGGTCGGCCAGCTTCCCGGCGGTGGTGTGGATGTCGGGATCGCCCTGTACTGGGTCCATCGTGCTGGCTCCTGTCAAGTCGAACGGCGGCGATCGGTAGCGTAGCCGCGCCACGCCGGCGAGCATCACCGCCCTGCCCCGCGGTGCCTTCTAGGGTGATCGGATGGACTCTCCTTTCACGGATCTGGACCGCCCGCCCCTGAATGAGGCGGCGCTGCGCCGGGCCCTGCTGGTACCGGGTGGATTGTGGCGCGAGGTGGACGTGCTGCCCGAGACCGGATCGACCAACGTCGACCTGGCCCGCAGGGCGGACGAGGCGGAGGGCCTGATCCTGGTCGCCGAGTCGCAGGTGGCCGGGAAGGGCCGGCTGGACCGGCGCTGGAGCGCGCCGCCGCGCTCGGGCATCGCGGTGTCGGTGACGCTGGCGCCGAACGAGGTGCCGGTCGCGCGCTGGGGCTGGCTGCCGCTGCTGGCCGGGGTGGCCGCGGCCGCGGCGGTGTCCCGGGTGGCCGGTGTGCAGGCACGACTGAAGTGGCCCAACGACCTGCTGGTGGGCGAACGCAAGCTGGCCGGGATCCTGGCCGAGCGGGCCGGCGCGGGCGTGGTCCTGGGCATCGGCCTGAACGTCTCGCTGCGCGAGGAGGAACTTCCGGTACCGACCGCGACCTCGCTGCTGCTGGCCGGCGCCGAGAGCATCGACCGGGATCCGATCCTGCGCGCGATCCTGCGCGAGCTGGAGGACTGGTACACCCGCTGGCGGCTGGCCGGCGGCGACGCGCGTACGAGCGGCCTGCTCGCCGCCTACACCGGCGCGTGCGCCACGATCGGGCGCCGGGTCCGGGTCGAACTCCCGGCGGACCGCACCCTGGAGGGCCCGGCCACCGGCATCGACGACGACGGTCGGCTCCTGGTCACCACCACCGACGGCCCCACCGCGGTCGGCGCCGGCGACGTGGTCCACGTCCGCCCCACCACCGACTGACACCCGCCCCACCCACCCCACCCGCGCCCACCACCGGCCGCGCATCGCACGTTCGCCCTTTCCCGCCACGCACGCCGCGAGGCCGGCTCGGCTCCACCCCTCGCCCGCGTTCCGCAGCCTCCGCACCTTGCGCAACGGGTGGGCGGGTGGGCGCAAAAACCGTGCCTTCGGCACGCCTCCGGGCCTCCCGCCCAAGGGACCCGCACAATCGTGGGTGACCCATCAGGAGGCCCGGTGTTCCCCATCACAGCCGAGGTCGACGACGACACGCTCTTCGTCGTGCGTCCGCACTGGATGCACCTCGTCCGCCCCGCCCTCGCCCTGTTCGCCACCGTCGCGGTCACCGGCTTCCTCGCCGCGCTGACCCCGCCGGACGCCGCCGCCGGCTGGCTCCAACCCGCCGTGCTCCTGGCCGGCCTCGCGGTGCTGATCCGCTGGAGCGTCGTCCCGTGGCTGGCCTGGCTGGGCACGCTGTACTCGGTCGCCGCCGACCGGCTGACCGTGCGTACCGGCACGGTGACCCGGGAGATCCGGGTGATTCCGTTCGCGCGGGTGGAGGACGTACTGGTCGAGCACGAGTCGTTCGCGGACCGCGTGCTCGGCGCGGGCACCGTCGTGCTGGTGCCGGTCGGCGACCGGGACCAGCTCGAACTGCCCGGTCTGCCGCGCGTGGTGCGGCTGCAGAGCGAGCTGCTCGTGCTCGTACGGCGGGCCGCCGCCGAGCGCGGGAAGCAGCCGGCTCCGCCCGACCCCGAACCTTTGTGACCCCCGACACGTAGTGTGGCTCCGACGAGACCATCCTTCGCACACCGGTGGAGCCACATGCCCGAGGAACGGACCCGCGTGGAGCCCGGCGCGGGCGCCGGGGCCGACGCGGCCGATCAGCACGCCCTGCCCGACCTGTCCGACATCGAGGCGGTCAACAACACCATCGCCGACGTCGAGCAGGTCGTCCTGGGCGCACCCCGGCGATACACCTCGGGCCAGGTCGCCGACCTGGTCGGAGTGCCCCTCGACGAGGCCCGCAGGTTGTGGCGGGGCCTGGGCTTCGCCGACTTCGGTCCCGCCCGCGCGTTCACCGACGCCGACGTCGCGGCGCTCAAGCACCTGCGCGAGCTGACCGAGTCCGGGCTGCTGCCGGCCACGGTCGCGGCGCAGTTCGTGCGCTCGGTCGGCCAGACCATGGCCCGGTTCGCCGAATGGCAGACCGAGGCGTGGGTGGAGTACATCGGCAACGAGCTCACCGGCAGCCGCTCCGAGCAGGTGGTCACCACCGCGGGCGACGTGATGCTCGAACTCGAACCGCTGGTCATCTACGCCTGGCGGCGACACCTGGCCGCGGCCAGCTCGCGGGCGATGCAGGGCCTGACCGATCCGCAGACGGTGGGCCAGTCGCTGGCCGTCGGCTTCGCCGACCTGGTCGGGTTCACCCGGCTGTCGCGCAATCTGGAGGAGGCCGAGCTCGGCCGCCTCGTGCAGACCTTCGAGGACACCGCCGTCGACGTGATCGCCGAGCAGGGCGGGCGGCTGGTCAAGACGCTGGGCGACGAGGTGCTGTTCGTGACCTTCTCGCCGGACTCGGCGGTCGAGCTGGGCCTGCGACTGGTCGAGGCGATGGCACAGGAGG
Organism: Embleya sp. NPDC127516; assembly: GCF_044765325.1. Classification (NCBI taxonomy): domain Bacteria; kingdom Bacillati; phylum Actinomycetota; class Actinomycetes; order Kitasatosporales; family Streptomycetaceae; genus Embleya; species Embleya sp. NPDC127516. Next base: position 127,181 of record NZ_JBIWJT010000003.1, read on the forward strand.
AGATCCTGCCCGCGCTGCGGGTGGGGATCGCGTACGGCCACGTGCTCTCCCGGATGGGCGACGTGTTCGGCACCACGGTCAACCTGGCCAGCCGGTTGACCGCGCTGAGTCCCAAGGACGCGGTGGTGGTCGACCGCGAACTGGCCGCGGCGCTGGAGGGCGACAACCGCTACGAACTGCACCCGATGTGGCGCCGCCCGGTGCGCGGCCTGGGCCTGGTCGAACCCTGGACGGTCTGCCGCCCGGGGAGCCCGCTGCCCGATCCGCTCGCCCCGGCGGTCGGGTGAGGCCGGGATCCGGTCCGGGACACCCGGCGCCCCGGTGTCCGCGACGCGGTCAGGCGAAGGCCGCCCGCAGGTCGCGCAGCGCCGGCCGCATTACCACGTGTTCGAGCTCGCGCAGCACCGCGAGTTGTTCGGCCGGCGTGCTCTCGAACCGGACCGACCACACCACCAGGCACATCGTGCCGCCGGCGATCGATTCGAGTGCGAGCCGGCCGAGCAGCGGCAGGCCGTCCAGCGCCCGGTAGGTATAGGTATGGCGTGCCGCGTCGTGCGAGACCAGCCGTTCGCGCACGGTCGAGCCGTCGGGTCTGCGGACACGTCGTTCGTTCCCGTCGTGCTCGTCCACCGGCCACGGGTACCACCCGGACGGGTCCTCGAAGTCTCCTACTGCCTCCCAGATCCGGATGGCCGGTACGTCGATCGCGGCGATGACGGAAAGCGTGGGCACGCGTCGCTCCTTCGGGCTGTGCCCGCGACCGTACTCTTTCGGTCGAGATCGTGGGACCCCTCCACGTTGTCTTCACAACCTCGTGCCCCGATGCGTCCCGTCGCGCTACGGAGCGGACACGGGGCGTTGCGGGCGCGAGGCACAGGAGTAATGTGCGCAGGACGCGAAGCCGGGGTATACAAGCGCTTCGCTCGCACCGGAGCGAGCCCCCGGGCTCACGCGCGGGCGCACGGCGGCCACGTCGGCGCCGGCCGGGGCCCACAACTTGGAACACACGCGAACAGCGACCCGTCGAGGTGGCGGCATGACGCGGGTGCACGTTGCCGTGAATCGGGCAATATATGACATATCCTCTGGTCTCGGTGCTGGTGGATTGGGGGTGAGAACCGTAGCTTCGCGACCCGATTCGAGCGCTTCCGGAACCGAGGGTTCGGGCGGCCTGCCCGACGATCTGCCGGGCATGCCCGGAGACACGTGCCCGGAACCCGTCGCCCTGGTCGAGGGACCGGACGCGGCCCGCAGGCTGCACGCGATCATCCATCTGGCCAAGACGCTCGCCACCACCCACCACTTCCCCGAGGTGGTCCGGGTGTCCGCGGCCCAGGCCCGGTCGGCGATGGGCGCCGCGCACGCCTCGATCTCGGTCTGGGAGCGGGACACCGGACGGCTGCGCGTGCTGGTCAACGACGGCGAACTCGCCGAGGGCGAGGAACCGCTGCCGGCCGCGGAGACGTACCCGGTCACCGACTTCCCGGACATCATCGAGTCCGAGTCCTGGCCCACCACGTGGTCGCGCTGCGTGGACGATCCCGAGCACGCGCGCGACCCCGAGCGGGTCGCGGCGATGCTGCGCCGGGGCCGGCACGACTGCATGGTCGCGCCGATCATGGTCGAGGGCCGGGTGTGGGGCGAGCTGTACCTGGCCCGGCGCTCCGACCAGCCGCGGTTCGAGCCGGTGGACGCCGAGTTCGCCGGGGTGCTCGCCGCACAGATCTCGGCCGGGCTGGCCCAGGCCGAGCACTTCGAGCGGATCGAGAAGCTGGCCTTCACCGACCCGCTGACCGGCCTGGCCAACCGGCGCGCGATCGACGCCCGGCTGGACGAGGCGATGGCCCGGCACTACCGCGACGGCGTCGTGGTCAGCCTGATCGTCTGCGACGTCAACGGTCTCAAGCGGCTCAACGACGAGCGCGGCCACGACGTCGGCGACCGCCTCCTGGAGCGGTTCGCCGACCAGCTCTCCGCGTGCGGCGCGATGTTGCCGGGGGCGATGGCGGCCCGGCTCGGCGGCGACGAGTTCTGTGTGCTCGCCGAGGGCTATCCGCCGGACGACGTGGTCGCGGTCGCCGAGGAACTGTGTCGGCGCGCGCTGCGGATGCACGACGGCGAGGGCGTGGCCTGCGGCGTGGCCTCCACCGGCGATCCGGTGGGCCCGGTGACCAGCGCGGACCGCCTGTTCCGGCTCGCCGACGCGGCCCAGTACCGGGCCAAGGGCTCGCGCTCGACCCGGCCGGTGGTCGCCGGGCGCGGCCAACAGCCCGACCTGACCCTGTCCCTGGCGCGCGAGGCGCAGGACGACGCGCAGGCCGAGGGCCCCGGCCCGCATCGCGACCGCCGCCGCTTCCGCGGCGCGCTGCACAACGCCGAACCGGGCCGGTTGCTCGCGGCGGTACTCGCGGTCCTGGACGAGCGCGAGCCCAAGAGCGTGCACCGCGCGGACACGCTCGGCCGGCTGGAAATCGTCGCCGACACCTTCGCGCGGATGCTGGACGGGGTCGCGTGGTGGGTGTCCTACCTGCCACCGGGCGGCCGGGTGCTGCGCACCGTGCGCTACTCGATCCACCGTTTGACCGGCGCGCAGAGCCAGGCGGGGCAGCGCTACGACGCGGTCACCGCCGAATACGACCTGGCGCACTATCCGGCCACGGCGCACGCGGTGCAGGGCGGCAGCTTCGTCGCCGAACTCGGCGACCCGGGCACCGACCCGGCCGAGGAGGACCTGCTCCTGGTCGGCGGCTACAAGGCGATGGTCGCGGCCGGCGGCAGCAACGCGGCGGGCGGCTGGCTGGTCGAGGTCTACGCCGACGACCTGAGCCTGAGCGTCACCGGCCTGGCCCCGGTGCTGCGCGCGCTGGTGGCGGTCGCGCTGACCGGAGGCGCCTCGCTCCCGGAGTGACGGCGAGGACGGGCGCCCGGCTTCCGCGGCGACCGCACGCACCGGCCCTTCGCCGACACGGTGACCGCGACTCTCGCAAGGACCCGGGCGGCCGGGCTCGGACCGCCCCCGCGATCAGGCCGACGGCCGGGACGAGCGCACCGTGACCCGATCCTGGTGGCTGTACACGTTCGCCGAGCGCCCGCGCAGGAAGCCGACCAGGGTCACCCCCGCGTCCGCGGCCAGGTCCACCGCCAGCCCGGACGGGGCGGACACCGCGGCCATCACCGGCACCCCCGCCATCGCGGCCTTCTGGGTCAGCTCGAACGAGGCCCGCCCGCTGACCATCAACACGTGGCCGGCCAAGGGCAGCAGGCCCTCGCGCAGCGCCCAGCCGACCACCTTGTCCACCGCGTTGTGCCGACCCACGTCCTCGCGCACGCACACCATGTCGCCGGCCGCGGTGAACAGGCCCGCCGCGTGCAGGCCACCGGTGCTGGCGAACACCTTCTGCGCCGCCCGCAGCCGATCGGGCAGCGCGTACAGCACCTCCGCGTCCACTCGAACCGGGTCCGCGAGCACGTCGAAGCGCGACATCCGGCGCAGTCCGTCGATCCCGGTGCTGCCGCAGATCCCGCACGCGCTCGAGGTCCACACCCCGCGCATCAGGCCCGGATCCGGGGCGGGCACGTGCGGCGCGAGCACCGCGTCCACCACGTTGTAGGTGTTGTGGCCCTCCTCGTCGGTGCCCGCGCAATAGCGCATCGCGGTCAGGTCCCCGGCGGCGCCGATCACGCCCTCGGCCGCCAGGAACCCGGCGACCAGGTCGAAGTCGTCACCCGGTGTGCGCATGGTCACCGTGATCGTGCGCCCGCCGATCCGGATGTCCAGCGGCTCCTCGGCGACGAGCGTGTCGGTGCGGGTGACGGCCGGTGCGTCGCCGCCCAGTCGCAGGACCTTGTGGCGAGAGGTGACCCGACCCACGGCACTGCCTTTCCTCGGTTGTCTCCGGGCGGTCGGATCCGCTCCGGACGGCGCACGACCGGTGGCACGGAAACGACGCGAACGTGCCGTACGCCTTCCGGCACGGTAGCCGCCCTGGCGTTGTCGCGATCCATGCACATAATGTTCGAGTGAATAATGATCTGCACAGCGCCCCCGAGACCGCCCCCGCCACCGTCCTGATCGGCGAGGCCGGGATGTCCCCGCAGGACGTCCTCGCGGTCGCCCGCGCCGGCGCGCGCGTCGAACTCGCCGAGAGCGCGATCAAGGCGATGGCCGCGTCGCGCGCGGTCGTCGAGGGCCTCGCCGCGCGCACCGAACCCGTGTACGGGGTGTCCACCGGCTTCGGCGCGCTCGCCGTCCGGCACATCAGCCCCGAACTGCGCACCCGACTCCAGCATTCGCTGGTCCGCTCGCACGCCGCCGGAATGGGCCCCCGGGTCGAGGACGAGGTGGTCCGCGCGCTGATGCTGCTGCGGCTGAAGACGCTGTGCTCGGGACGCACCGGGGTACGGCCGATCGTCGCGCGGACCATGGCCGGACTGCTCAACGCGGGCATCACGCCGGTGGTCCGCGAATTCGGCTCGCTCGGGTGCAGCGGCGACCTGGCGCCGCTGGCGCACTGCGCGCTCGTGCTCACCGGCGAGGGCGAGGCGGCCGGTCCCGACGGTGTGGTGCGACCCGCCGCGGAACTGCTCGCCGCGGCCGGGCTGGAGCCGATCGAGCTCAAGGAGAAGGAGGGCCTGGCCCTGATCAACGGCACCGACGGCATGCTCGGCATGTTGTTGATGGCCGGGGCCGACCTCGCCCGCCTGTTCACCACCGCCGACATCACCGCCGCGATGACGATGGAGGCGCTCCTGGGCACCTCCCGCGTGCTCGACCCGGCGCTGCACGCCATCCGCCCGCACCCGGGCCAGGCGGCCAGCGCGGCGAACATGCTGCGGGTACTGGAGGGTTCGGCGCTGACCGGGCACCACCAGGACGCCGCGCCGCGCGTCCAGGACGCCTACTCGGTGCGCTGCGCGCCGCAGGTCGCGGGCGCCGGCCGGGACACCCTCGCGCACGCGCTGCTGGTGGCCGACCGCGAACTCGCCTCCGCCGTGGACAACCCGGTGATCCTGGAGGACGGCCGGATCGAGTCCAACGGCAACTTCCACGGCGCGCCGGTGGGCTACGTGCTCGACTTCCTGGCCGTCGCGGTGGCCGACCTCGGCTCGATCGCCGAGCGACGCACCGACCGCCTGCTCGACCCCTCCCGCTCGCACGGCCTGCCCGCGTTCCTCGCCGACGACCCCGGCGTCGACTCCGGCCTGATGATCGCGCAGTACACCCAGGCCGCGCTGGTCTCCGAGTGCAAGCGCCTGGCGATGCCCGCGTCGGCCGACTCGATCCCCAGCTCGGCGATGCAGGAGGACCACGTCTCGATGGGCTGGAGCGCGGCCCGCAAGCTGCGCCGCGCGATCGACAACCTCAACCGCATCCTGGCCATCGAGCTCACCACCGCCGCCCGCGCCCTGGACATGCGGGTCGCCGCCGGCCTCGGTGCGCCCGCGCCCGCCACCGCCGCGGTGATCGCCGCGCTGCGCGCGAGCGGCGCCGAGGGGGTGGGCCCGGACCGCTTCCTGGCCCCCGACCTGGAGGCCGCCGACGCCTTCGTCCGGGCCGGCAAGGTGATCGAGGCCGCCGGCTCGGCGGCCGGCGAGCTGAACTGACCCCCGCGCGCCGAACCGACCCGAGCGCGCCGATCCGAACTCGCGTCGGATCGGGCAGGATTGCCTGGCGCGGACCGCCGCCACCCGCGGCGGTCCGCGCCTTCCCGCAGCGTCCGCAGCAGGCCCGCCGCACCCGGTGGGCGCGCCCGAGCGACGCGCCGGCAACGGCGACGACCCAGCAACGAGGAGACATGTCGGTGGCCGACGACGACGCGAGCCCTTCCGCCCGCCTGCTCGCCCTCTTCGAGCGCCACCGGCTCACCCCCACCCAGCGCCGGATCGCCCACTGCCTGGTCCGGCACGCGGGTGAGGCGGTGTTCCTCTCCAGCGTCGAGGTGGCCCAGCTCGCCGGGGTCAGCCAGCCCTCGGTGACCCGGTTCGCGGTCGCACTCGGCTTCGACGGCTACCCGGCACTGCGCCGACACCTGCGCGAACTCGGGCTGCCGACCACGGCCGAGTCCTCCGCCGAGGTGGACCGCAACGAGTACGTCGGCGCCGTGCACGCCGAGATCGCCAACCTGACCCGGCTCGCCGAGCAACTCGCCGACCCGGGCCCGATCGCCCGCGCCGCCGCGCTGCTCGCGCCCTCGCGCCCGCTGGTGGTGCTGGGTCTGCGGACCGGGATGGCGCCGGCGCGCGGCTTCGGCTACTTCGCGGCCAAGGTGCTGCCCGAGGTTCGGGTGCTGGACGAGGGCGGCTCGCTCCTGGTGGACCGGCTCGACCAGGCCCGCGCGGCGGGCGCCACCGGTCTGCTGTGCTTCGCGCTGCCGCGCTATCCGCGGGAGTTGGGCGAGGGCCTGCGGGTCGCGCGCGACCTGGGCCTGCGTATCGTCACCGTCACCGACAGTCCGTTCGCGCCGGCGGCGGAGCTGTCCGACGCGGTGCTGATCGCGGGCGTCGGCTCGCAGTTGGTCTTCGACTCGTACGGGGCACCGATCCTGATGGGGCAGATCCTGCTCCAGGCGATGTGCGATATCGAGCCTGCGCGGGCGCAGGCTCGACTGGAGGAGTTCGAGAAGCAGGCCGGGGAGCGCGGGCTGTTCGACGTGTGAGCCTCGCGGCGGCGGCGGCCGGGCCTGCGGCCGGCTTGTCCTCGAACGCCGGACGGGCTGATTTGCCGTGACCGGGTGCGGTGCTGGTTGTGCGGCGTCGGGTGTCCTCGAACGCCGGACGGCTCATTTGCCGTGACCGGGTGCGGTGCCGGGGTCGGGTGTCGCGCCACGTCCGGGTGTCGCGCGGCGTCGGGTGAGCTCACACGCCGGGGTGGCCGCGGTGCGCCGGCATGATCGAGATGGCGCCGAGCATGGCCAGTACGCCGACGAGCGCCGCGCCGCCGGCGATCAGCGCGGTCTCCGCGTAGCGCGGGATGCTGAGCAGGAAGCCGCCGGTGCACAGCAGCGCGCCGATCATCACCACCAGGGCCACCACGCCCGGCTCGCGCCCTCGACCGCGCACCAGCATCACCAGGCCCGCGAACGCGACGAACGCGCCCAGTGCGGTGATCGCCCAGAGCACCTCCTGCAGATCCATGCCGACCGGCTACCCGGCGCCGGTCCGCGCCGACCGCCGACCGCATGAAATGGCACCGAATGGGTCAAGTCCCTCGATGTCGCGCTGCCCACACCACCCGCTGGGCCGGCTCTCTTGGCGACGCCTTGCAGAACAGATAGATTCACTCTCGAAGCTACTGAATGTTTTCATACAGAAATCGTGCACAGGGACAGAAGGGGCGCCGCCATGTCGGACCACACCGCAGGACCGCGCGAGGTTCGCGCACCACGCGGGAGCACGCTCACCACCCGCGGCTGGCAGCAGGAGGGCGCCCTGCGGATGTTGCTGAACAACCTCGACCCCGAGGTCGCCGAGCACCCGGACAAGCTGGTCGTCTACGGCGGCACCGGCAAGGCGGCGCGCGACTGGCGCTCGTTCGAGGCGATCACCCGCACGCTGACCACGCTGAAGCAGGACGAGACGCTGCTCGTGCAGTCCGGCCGTCCGGTCGGCGTGATGCAGACCCACGAGTGGGCCCCGCGCGTGCTGATCGCCAACTCCAACCTGGTGCCCGACTGGGCCAACTGGGAGGAGTTCCGCCGGCTGGAGTCGGCCGGACTGACCATGTACGGCCAGATGACCGCCGGCTCGTGGATCTACATCGGCACCCAGGGCATCCTCCAGGGCACCTACGAGACCTTCGCCGCGGTCGCGGCCAAGCGCTTCGGCGGCACCCTCGAAGGCACCATCACACTGACCGCCGGCCTCGGCGGCATGGGCGGCGCGCAGCCGCTGGCGGTGACCATGAACGGCGGCGTGGTCATCTGTATCGACTGCGACCCCTCGCGGATCGACCGCCGGATCGAGCACGGCTACTGCGACACCCGGGTCGAGACGCTGGACGCCGCGTTGCAACTCGCGGTCGAGGCGCGCGACGCCCGCCGGCCGCTGTCCATCGGCCTGCTGGGCAACGCCGCCGAACTGGTCCCGCAGCTTCTCGCGATGGACGCCCCGATCGACATCGTCACCGACCAGACCTCGGCCCACGACCCGCTCGCCTACCTGCCGGTCGGCGTCGCGTTCGAGGACATGGCCGAGTACGCGCGCACCAAGCCCGCCGAGTTCACCGACCGCGCGCGCGAGTCGATGGCCCGCCACGTCGAGGCGATGGTCGGCTTCCAGGACAAGGGCGCCGAGGTCTTCGACTACGGCAACTCGATCCGCGGCGAAGCGCAACTGGCGGGCTACACCCGCGCGTTCGACTTCCCCGGCTTCGTCCCGGCGTACATCCGGCCGCTGTTCTGCGAGGGCAAGGGCCCGTTCCGCTGGGCCGCGCTCTCCGGGGACGCGCGCGACATCGCCAAGACCGACAAGGCCGTGCTCGACCTGTTCCCGGAGAACGAGTCGCTGGCCCGCTGGATCAAGCTCGCCCAGGAGAAGGTGCACTTCCAGGGCCTGCCCGCACGGATCTGCTGGCTGGGCTACGGCGAGCGGGACAAGGCCGGCGAGCGGTTCAACGACATGGTCGCCTCGGGCGAGTTGGCCGCACCGATCGTGATCGGCCGCGACCACCTGGACTGCGGCTCGGTGGCCAGCCCGTACCGGGAGACCGAGGGCATGCTCGACGGCTCCGACGCGATCGCCGACTGGCCGCTACTGAACGCGATGGTCAACGTGGCTTCCGGCGCCTCGTGGGTGTCCATCCACCACGGCGGCGGGGTCGGCATCGGCCGCTCGATCCACGCCGGCCAGGTCACCGTCGCGGACGGCACGCCGCTGGCGGGCGAGAAGATCCGCCGGGTGCTCACCAACGACCCCGGCATGGGCGTGATCCGGCACGTGGACGCGGGTTACGACCACGCCGTCGACGTCGCCGACGAGCGCGGTGTGCGGGTGCCGATGCGGGAAGGCGACGCGTGAGCACCGGCTTCGAGGCGATGTGGCGCGACCTGCTTCCGGTGGGTCGCGCCACGACCGGCGGCTACCGCCGGTACGCGTGGACCGACGCGGACACCGAGTGCCGCGCCTGGTTCCGCGAACAGGCCCAGAGCCGGAACCTGATCTACGAGGAGGACCGCAACGGCAACCAGTGGGCGTGGACCGCGCCCGGCGCCGACGCGATCGTGATCGGCAGCCACCTGGACTCGGTGCCGGACGGCGGCGCCTACGACGGACCGCTCGGCGTGGTCTCCTCGTTCGCCGCGCTCGACCTGCTGCGCGAGCGCGGCGCCGACCCGGAGCGGCCGCTGGGCATCGTCAACTTCGCCGACGAGGAGGGCGCCCGGTTCAACGTCGCGTGTGTCGGATCCCGGTTGTCCGCCGGGGTGCTGACGCCGGATCAGGCACGTGCGCTGAAGGACGCCGACGGCGTCTTCCTGGGCGACGCGATGGAGCGCGCCGGTGTCGACCCGGCCGGGATCGGCGCCGACCCGGAGCGGCTGGGCCGCATCCGCGCGTTCGTCGAACTGCACGTCGAGCAGGGCCGCGACCTGGTGCACCGCGACCGCGCGGTGGGCGTGGCCTCGGCGATCTGGCCGCACGGACGCTGGCGGTTCGACTTCCGAGGCGAGGCCAACCACGCGGGCACCACCCGCCTGGAGGACCGGCACGACCCGATGCTGACCTACGCCAACACCGTGCTCGCGGCCCGCAAGAAGGCCCACCTCGCCGGTGCGCTGGCCACCTTCGGCAAGGTCGACGCGCGGCCCGGCGCGGCCAACGCGATCGCTTCCGAGGTGCGCGGCTGGCTCGACTCGCGGGCCGCCGACGAGCGCACGCTGGACGACCTGGTCGCGGAGATCATCCGGACCGCCGGCGAGCGTGGCGACCGGGACGGGGTCGGCGTACAGGTCACCCGCGAGTCCTTCACCCCGGTCGTCGAGTTCGAGGGCCCGCTGCGCGACCGGATCGCCAAGCACCTCGGAGGTGCGCCGATCCTGCCCACCGGCGCCGGACACGACGCGGGCATCCTGTCCGCGCGCGTGCCCACCGCGATGTTGTTCGTCCGCAACCCGACCGGCGTGTCGCACTCGCCGGCGGAGAGCGCCGAGATGGTGGACTGCCTTGCGGGCGTCACGGCGCTCGCCGACGTGGTGACCGACCTGATCAGCGAGGACCTCGGGTGAGCGAGTACTGGTGTGAACTGGTGCAGACCCGCACCGGGATCGAACGCGACGCGCTGCTCGTGGTCGAGGACGGCCGGATCGCATCGGTCACCCCCGACCGCCCGGCGCCGGGCGGCGCCTGCGTGCTGCCCGGGTTGACCATCCCGGGCCTGGCCAACGTCCACTCGCACGCCTTCCACCGGGCACTGCGCGGACGCACCCAGACCGGCACCGGCACGTTCTGGACCTGGCGCGACCAGATGTACCAGGCGGCCGGCCGGCTGGACCCGGACAGCTACCTCGCGCTCGCGCGCGCGGTGTACGCGGAGATGGCGCTCGCCGGGATCACCTCCGTCGGCGAGTTCCACTACCTGCACCACGGTCCGGACGGCACGCCGTACGACGACCCCAACGCGATGGGCCACGCGCTGATCGAGGCGGCCCGCCAGGCCGGCGTCCGGATCACCCTGCTGGACACCTGCTACCTGCACGGCGGCCTCACCGCCGACGGCTACCGGCCGCTGGAAGGCGTGCAGCGCCGATTCGGCGACGGCAGCTCGGACGCCTGGTACGAGCGCTGGGGCGCGCTGCGCGGCGACGACAACACCCGGATCGGCGCGGCCATCCACTCGGTCCGGGCGTTCGACACCAAGGACGGCTACGCGACCTGGGCCGCGCGTACCGAGGGTGTCCCGGTGCACGTGCACCTGTCCGAACAGCCCGCCGAGAACGCGGCGTGCGTCGCGCACCACGGGCTGACCCCCACCGGGCTGCTGGACGCGCACGGCTTCTGGAGCGCGAACGCGACGGCGGTGCACGCGACCCACCTCACCGACGCCGACATCGCCGCGCTGGCCCGGGCCGAAGCCGGCGTGTGCTTCTGCCCGACCACCGAACGCGACCTAGCCGACGGCATCGGCCCGGCCGGCGAGCTGGCCCGGGCCGGTGTGCCGCTGTCCCTGGGCAGCGACAGCCAGGCGGTGATCGACCTGTTCGAGGAGGCCCGCGCGGTCGAACTCGACGAGCGGCTGCGCACCGGCCGGCGCGGCCACTTCACCTCCGCCGCGCTGCTCGCGTACGCCACCGGCACCGGCCACCGCGCGCTCGGTTGGCCGGACGCCGGCCGGATCGAACCGGGCGCCCTCGCCGACCTGACCACGATCGGCCTGGACTCGGTCCGACTGGCCGGCACCGTCCCGCGGCTGGCCACCGAGGCGGCGGTGTTCGCGGCCACCGCGAGCGACGTCACGCACGTCATGGTCGGCGGACGCACCATCGTCCGCGACGGCGTGCACCAGCTCGTGGAAGCGGTGCCGCAGGCGTTGGGCACGGCCATCCACGGCCTGTTCGGCTGATCCGCGGCCGTTCCGCCCGGAGCGGCCGTTCCCCCTCGAACCGGAAGGGACCACTCGCGCGTGGCCACCACCCTGATCACCAACATCGGCTCGCTGGTCACCAACGACCCCGACCTCGGCACCGGCCCGCTCGGCCTGATCCAGGACGCGGCTCTCGTGCTCGACGGCGACCGGGTCGCGTGGGTGGGGGCCGCCGCGGATGCCCCGGACGCCGACACCCGCCACGACGCCGAGGGACGCGCGGTGCATCCCGGCTTCGTCGACTCGCACGCGCACCTGGTGTTCGCGGGCGACCGCACCGCCGAGTTCGACGCGCGGATGTCCGGACAGGCATACCGGGCGGGCGGCATCCGCACCACGGTGGCCGCCACCCGCGCCGCGAGCGACGAACACCTCGCCGCGAACGCCGCGCGGCTGATCGAGGAGGCGGCCCGCCAGGGCACCACCACGATCGAGATCAAGTCCGGCTACGGTCTCACCGTCGCGGACGAGGAACGCGCGCTGCGGATCGCGTCCGCGTTCACCCCCGAGACCACCTACCTGGGCGCGCACATCGTCGCGCCGGAGTACGCGGACGACGTGGCCGGCTACGTCGACCTGGTCACCGGCCCGATGCTCGACGCGTGCGCCCCGCACGCCCGCTGGGTGGACGTGTTCTGCGAACGCGGCGCGTTCGACGGCGACCAGGCCCGGGCGATCCTGAAGGCCGGCGCCGCCCGGGGCCTGATCCCGCGCGTGCACGCCAACCAGCTCGGACACGGGCCCGGCGTACAGCTCGCGGTCGAACTCGGCGCGGCCTCGGCCGACCACTGCACCCACCTCACCGACGCCGACGTGGACGCGCTGGCCGGCGGCGACACGGTCGCCACGCTGCTCCCGGGCGCCGAGTTCTCCACCCGCGCGGTCTACCCCGACGCCCGCCGGCTGTTCGCCGCCGGCGTCGACGTCGCGCTGTCCACCGACTGCAACCCCGGATCGAGCTACACCACCTCGATGCCGTTCTGCGTGGCGCTCGCGGTCCGCGACATGGGCATGATGCCGGACCAGGCGCTGTACGCGGCGACGGCCGGCGGCGCCCGCGCGCTGCGCCGCGAGGATGTGGGCGTACTGCGTGCGGGCGCGCGCGCCGACGTGGTCGAACTCGACGCGCCCTCGCACGTACACCTGGCCTACCGGCCCGGGGTGCCGCTGGTGCGCGGGGTGTGGCGCGCCGGAGTGCGGGTCTGACCGGCGGTAATCGTCGGGGCACGGGTGAGGGTGCTGTCCGGGGCACCCGTCCGACAGGCCGTTCGAAATCGACGTGCCCGCGTTACGGACCCCCTCTGTCGCGACCCGCCGCGCTCGTGGATACTCCCCGGTAACTCTCTCAACCAGAAGCGTGGCCGGGACCCCGGTGGTGGGGCCCGGACATGCGCAGACGGAAGGAGCGCCGCCCATGGGCCGCCTCGCACAGACCGACGGACTCACCGATGTCCAGCGGGAGATCCTCGCCACCGTGCGCACCTTCGTGGACAAGGAGATCATTCCGGTCGCCACGGAGCTTGAACACCGGGACGAGTATCCGGCGGAGATCGTCGAGGGCATGAAGGCCATGGGCCTGTTCGGTCTGATGATCCCGGAGGAGTACGGCGGCCTCGGCGAGTCGCTGCTGACCTACGCGCTCGTGGTCGAGGAGATCGCGCGCGGCTGGATGAGCGTGTCCGGCATCATCAACACGCACTTCATCGTCGCGTACATGATCAAGCAGCACGGCACGGACGAGCAGAAGGCGTACTACCTGCCGAAGATGGCCGAGGGCGAGATCCGCGGCGCGTTCTCGATGTCCGAGCCGCACTGCGGGTCGGACGTCTCGGCGATCCGCACCAAGGCGGTGCCGGACGGCGAGTTCTACGTGCTCAACGGCCAGAAGATGTGGCTCACCAACGGCGGCAGCGCCAACCTGGTCGCGGTGCTCACCAAGACCGAGCTGGGCGAGGAGTCGGTCTACCGGAACATGACCACGTTCCTGATCGACAAGGAGTCCGGCTTCGGCGAGACCCGTCCGGGCCTGACCATCCCCGGCAAGATCGACAAGATGGGCTACAAGGGCGTCGACACCACCGAGATGGTGCTCGACAACTGTCGCGTGCCGGCCGACCGGATCCTGGGCGGGGTGCCCGGCAAGGGCTTCTACCAGATGATGGACGGCGTCGAGGTGGGCCGGGTGAACGTGGCCGCGCGCGGTTGCGGGGTCGCACATCGCGCGTTCGAGCTGGGCATCCGGTACGCGCAGCAGCGGGAGACCTTCGGCAAGCCGCTGACCGGCCACCAGGCGATCCAGTTCAAGCTGGCCGAGATGGCGACCAAGGTCGAGGCCGCGCACACGATGATGGTCAACGCGGCACGCAAGAAGGACGCGGGCGAGCGCAACGACCTCGAGGCGGGGATGGCCAAGTACCTGGCCTCCGAGTACTGCAAGGAAGTCGTCGAGGACGCGTTCCGGATCCACGGCGGGTACGGGTTCTCGCGCGAGTTCGAAATCGAGCGCCTCTACCGCGAGGCCCCGATGTTGCTGATCGGCGAAGGTACGGCCGAGATCCAGAAGATGATCATCGGGCGGCGCCTGCTGGAGGACTACAAGCTCAAGGGCTGAGGCTCGGGTGCCGTCGCAGCCCGCCCGCGAATCCTCGGGGCGGGCCGCGACGCGTGCCCAGTCGGCGACGGAGAACGGCGCGTGCGACCAACCGGGTCCGGTATCGGCTCGGTCGGCGTAGTGGTCGCGTCGTTGCGGGGCGGGGGTCGGGTGGCGACCGATGATGGCGAAACGTGTAACCGCCAGTGATCGGGGAGCCCACCATGGCCGCGAGACGCCCGGTACCGGTACCGCCCGGCACATTCGTCCGGATCGACGGGACCGCCGTGCACGTGGTGCGCGAGGGCACCGGACCGGTGGTGATCGCCACCAGCGGGCTCGGCGGCGCGTGGTTCGACTGGGATCCGGTGGTGCCGCTGCTCACCGCCGACTGCATGGTGGTGCGGTTCGACCGGCCGGGCCTGGGCTACTCCGAGCCGGACCCGCGACCGCCCACCCTGGTGGGCGAGGCCGAGCGGATCGCCGCGCTGGCCGACGCGCTCGCGCTGCCCGGTCCGTACGTCCTGCTCGCCCACTCGCTCGGCGCGTTCCACGTCGAGGGCTTCGCGCGGCTGTTTCCCGAGCGCATCGCCGGACTCGTGCTGGTGGACCCGAGCAACGAGGACAAGCCCAGGTCTCGACCCGCCCGCCGGGCCCGGGTACGGGCCGCGCGGATGGCCGGGGGAGCGATGCGGGTCAGTGGGCTGGCCCGGGCGATCGGCCCCGCCGCGCGCCGGTCGATCCTGTTCACCCAGTCGCGCCGGCATCGCGACGTGGCGGACGCGCGCTGGGTGCGCGGCAGTTACGGATCGGGCCGGTTCTTCGCGACCGCGCTGACCGAGAACGCCACCTACTTCGACGTCGCCGCCGAGCTCGCCGACCTGCGCCGGGTCGCACCGCTGCCGGACGTGCCGCTGCGGGTGCTGGCCGCCGCCGGCGGCTACGAGAGTCTGGCTGCGCGGGCCCGCTGGGTGCGCGCGCTGCGCACGCTGGCGAACCTGTCCCCGCGCGGGCGCTGCGACGTGCTGGACGACTCCGCGCACTTCGTGATGCTGGACCGCCCGGACGCGGTGGCCGACGCGGTGCGCGAGGTGTTGTCGGGTTGATCGGTTTTCGCCGGATTGGTCACGTGTTGTGACCAATCCGGTGGGTACACGCATCGGGTCGAACAACCACCCGGCATCGATGCGAGGCGGCACACCCATGTTCGGTCAGCAGAACCTTCCCCCGGGCGCCGGCGCGCCCGGCCCCGACCTCGCCAACACCGGCCAGGTGATCGCGTCGTACACGAACTACGCGGGTGCCCAGCGTGCGGTCGACTACCTCTCCGACAACGAGTTTCCGGTGGAGAACACCGCGATCGTCGGCGCCGACCTGCGGATGGTCGAGAACGTGCTCGGCCGGCTCACCGCGGGCAAGGCGGCGGCGTCCGGCGCGGCCAGCGGCGCGTGGTTCGGTCTGATGATCGGACTGTTCCTGGGCATCTTCGCGGTCCGCGCGCACGGGTGGCTCTGGCTGGTGCTGATGGGCCTGGTCTGGGGCATCGCGGCGGGCGCGCTGTTCGGCTGGCTGGGATACAAGGCCCTGGGCGGGCGCCGGGACTTCGTCTCCACGAGCCAGATCGTGGCCTCCCGCTACGACGTGGTGGTGCGTCCGGACCTGGCCGAGCGGGCCCGCAATCTGGTGGGCCGGCTCGACCTGTAGAGGTGCGTCCGTCCGGGTGGCCTCCCGGACGGACGCGCGTGGCCGCCGCGTCCGCACGTGGCCGCCGCGTCCGCGCGCGGCCGGTGGCGGCCGGTGTACGTGTGCGGGCGGCGTATGCGGGCGGTGTGTACGTGCGGCGCGTACGTGCGCGTTACAACCACCCGTTGCGGCGGAAGCCCCGGTGCATGAGCGTGCACACGACGACGATCACCGACAGCGTCATCGGGTAGCCGTACCGCCACTTCAGTTCCGGCATGTGCTCGAAGTTCATTCCGTACACGCCGGCCAGCATCGTGGGCACCGCGAAGATCGCCACCCACGCGGAGATCTTGCGCATGTCCTCGTTCTGCGCGACGGTCACCTGCGCGAGATTGGCCTGCAGGATCGAGGTCAGCAGTTCGTCGAACGAGGCCACCTGCTCGCCGACGCGCGACAGGTGGTCCTCGACGTCGCGGAAGTACTCGCGGATGTCCGGGTGCACCTGGCGCATCGGGCGCTCGGCCAGCGCGTGCAGCGGGCGGGCCAACGGTGCGACGGCGCGCTTGAGTTCGAGCAGTTCGCGCTTGAGCTGGTAGATCCGACCCGCGTCGCCCGCACCGCCGCCGCCGAACACGTCGTTCTCGACCTGGTCGATGTCGTCCTGGATGAGCTGGGCGACGTCGAGGTAGGTGTCCACCACCCGGTCGGCGACGGCGTGCAGCACCGCCGAGGGCCCGGCGGCGAGCAGTTCGCCGCCGTCCTCCAGCCGACAACGCAGGTCGGCGAGCGCGCCGTGCCGGCCGTGCCGCACGGTGACCACGAAGTCGTTGCCGAGGAAGACCATGATCTCGCCGGTCTCGACGATCTCGCTGGTCGCGGAGAGCTGCTCGTGCTCGACGTAGGTCACCGTCTTGAACACCGCGAACAGGGTGTCGTCGTAGCGCTCCAGCTTGGGCCGCTGGTGCGCGTGCACGGCGTCCTCGACGGCGAGCGGGTGCAGCCCGAACCGCTCGGCGATACCGGACAGTTCGAGCGCGCTGGGCTCGTGCAGGCCGATCCAGACGAAGCCGCCGCCGGTGCGCACCTCGTGGATGGCCGAGTCGGGGTTCGCGTACCCGTCCAGGCGCCGGCCGTCGCGGTACACGGCGCAATCCACCACACAGTTCCCGGTCGTCACGGGCGTGGTGGACGGCAGGGGGGTGCGGCGGTACGGGCGGACTGCGGCGCGGAGGTCGCGGATCATCGACATGACGGGTCTCCTGCACTGACCGGCACGCGCCGACGCCGCCACGCCGCGGCGGGAAGGCCGCAGGGAGCGTCGACACGGGCAAGCGGAACGAATCACCGAAAGAACGGCAAAAGATCCTGACGCCCCGTCACGGAGGAAATTCGGAGATCGGGCACCGGGTCGTGATGCGCCGGCCGGTACTCGGCGAAAGTCTCGGAAACCCTCAGAAAGGGCGGGGCGTGCGACTGGATCGGGGAAGATCGGGTGAGCCGCCGGTACTGCACGGTGTGCTGGTATGCACCACGATCACCTCCCACGGCCGGTCCCCGCTGGGGGAAAGCCTCCGCTCGTCGACCGGGTGGGTCGAGGCGAGGGCGAGTCCGTCATCCGATGGCGCGCGAGGATGTCCACATCCTCGGGCCGACTACGTAGAGTACACCAGGGCGCCGGCTGCAATGGCCGGTATGCGAAAGGCTCCTGACGGCGAATTAGCATGCGGGCATGTTCGACTTCACGCCGGGACCCGAGCCGGTCGACCCCACCCCGCAGGTCGAGGCGCATCTGACGGCCGCGTTCGGCGAGCCGACCGGCCGAGCCGGGGTCACCTTCGTCGGCGCGGATCGCATCGAGGTGCTGCGCTTCGGTCCCGACGCGGGCGACGTGGTCCGGTACGCGACGCTGGGCATGTCCCGGGCCCCGATGGCCGATCCGGCGGCGGTGCTGGCCGATCCGATCGCGGGCCCGCGGGCCGAGTTGGTGCTCTCGGTGCGCGGCGGGCACGACTCGGTGTTGCGGCCGTTGGCCGTGCTGGGCGCGACCCCGCAGGTGGAGGGCCTGGTGATCGCGCCCGGCGCGTCGCTCGACCTGGGCGGCCCGCTGTGGGACGGCGCCGGCTTCCACGCGGTGCTGGTCGCCGAGCCCGGCGGCCTGTTGGCCGACCTGCCGCTGCCCGAACCCGCCGACGCGGTCCGCTTCTTCCCGCTGCTGCCGATGACTCCGGCCGAGGCCGCCTGGAAGCGGGCCCAGGGCGCGGAGGCGCTCCAGGAGAAGTGGCTGCGCGCGGGAACGGACCTGCGTGATCCGAACCGGCGTGCGGTGCCGCTGGGTTGAGGGGCGGGTTGGTGTGTTCGGGGCCGCCGGCCACGGGGGTCTCGTGGGGGAGATTCCTCCGGGGCCGGCGGCCTTTTCGGGTGCGGGGGTGCCCTTCGCGTGCTCTTTTCGGGTGCGGGCACGTGCGCTTTCCGGGTGCTTTCCGGGTGTGCGTGCGCTTTTCGGGCGTGCTTCTCGGGTGGGTGGATTACGGGATCAGTAGGACCGGGCACGCCGAGCGGTGGGCGACCGCGTCGCTGACGCTGCCCAGGAACAGGCTCGCCACGCCGCCGTGTCGGCGGGCGCCGAGCACGAGCAGGTCGGCGTCGAACGCGCGGGCCTGGTCCAGGACCGCGTTGGGCACGTCGCCGCGAACGGTTTCCTCGGTCCAGCCCTCGACGTTGGTCACGCCGGCCGCCTTGAGCGTGTCGACGGCGGTGGTGACCACCTTGACCGCCGCGTCGGCGGTCTCGTCCTCGACGACGCCGCCCACTCCGCCGCCGTCCACCACGTCCAGGGTCTGTACGTGCAGGACGCGGACGGCGGCGCCGCCGGCGGTCGCCAGTCGAGCGGTGTGCGCCAGGACTTCGTCGGCCTCGGGCGTGGAGTCCACCGCGACCAGAATCCGCTCGTACATGTCGTGCACTTCCTTTTCCGCAGATTTTATGGATATCGAACTATTTGTACTCGCTCGGCCGAGTCGGGTTGTGGCCGGGTCAGGCGGCTGCCGGGACCGGCTGTGGCGCACGCACCGCCGCGGTGTCGTGGTGGTCGACCGCGGCCAGCGTGCGGCGTGCGCCGAACAGCACCGCGGCGGCGACCAGGCAGGTCACGCCGGCGACCAGGAACGGCACGTGCACGTTGAAGTGCTCCTCCAGCTTCGGCGCCAGGAACGGCGCGGCCGCGGCGGCGAACCAGCGGACGAAGTTGTACCCCGCGCTCGCCACGGGTCGCGGCGAGTCCGAGACTTCGAGCGCCATCTCGGTGAACACGGTGTTATTGATACCGATGAAGGCTCCCGAAACGATGACACCGGTCACAATGACGGCCTTCGACCCGTACGCGAGCACGCCGAGGTCGACGGCGAACAGGAGCAGGCTCACGGCGGCCACGTTCGCGGAGCCGAACCGGGCCTGGAGTCGAGGGGCGACCAGGACCGAGCAGACGGCGAGCAGGACGCCCCAGCCGAAGAACACCGCGCCGCTGCGGTAGGGGCTCATGTTCAGCACGAACGGGGTGAACGCGAGCACGGTGAAGAAGCCGTAGTTGTAGAAGAACGCGCCTGCGGCGGTGGTCGCGAGGCCCTTGTGGCCGAGCGCCTTGAGCGGGTCGAGCAGGCCGACCTTGCGGGCGGGCCTGGGTTGTTCCCGGAGTAGGGCGACGATCAGCGCGAAGCCGATCGCCATCAGCGCGGCGGTGCCGTAGAACGGGTAGCGCCAACTGGCGTCGCCGAGCACCGCGCCCAGCAGCGGGCCGCACGCCATGCCGAGGCCGAGCGCCGATTCGTAGAGCAGGATCGCGGCGGACGAACCACCGCTCGCGGCGCCGACGATCACGGCCAGCGAGGTGGACACGAACAGCGCGTTGCCCAGGCCCCAGCCGGCTCGGAAGCCGACCAGTTCGCCGACGGATCCGGAGGTGCCGGCGAGTCCGGCGAAGAGCACGACGAGGGCGAGGCCGAGCAGGAGCGTACGTCGGCCACCGATTCGGCTGGAGACGAAGCCGGTGACCAGCATGGCCACGGCGGTGATCAGAAAGTAGCTGGTGAACAGCAGCGACACCTGGCTCGGGGACGCGTCCAGCCCCTTGGCGATCGAGGGCAGGATCGGATCGACCAAGCCGATCCCCATGAACGCGACCACGGCCGCGAACGCGGTGGCCCACACGGCCATCGGTTGTTTGAGGATGCGACCTTGCTCGGGGGCGTGTTCGGGAGCGTGCTCGGCCTGGGTATTGCCCCGGGTCTGCCCGCCGTCGGAAAGGGACCGCATGCGAGACCTCCGCACTCTTTGTTCGACGCGCGCTGTTGCGCGTTGCGCCGCGAGCCTGTTCTTGCTTAGTTAGCTTCGCTAATAAATGTAGCCTACATGTATATGAGTGGCAAGGGTTCTCGAATCGAGCCGGGGAGAGGGGTCGAGGGGTCAGTCGGGCGGGTCGCATGAGCCGGCGAGGTCTCCGGGGCCGGTCGCACGTCTGCTCCGCAGCCGGGGTCGGGCCGCTCGCTCCGCGCCGGGACGCCCGTCCGCTACGCGGCCGACACGGCAACCGGTCCGGCGCGGGTGCGGTGTGGGGCGGCGGCGCGCGGGGTGCGGGTCGGCCGGTCGGCTTGCGGGAGCGGGCAAGCGAACGGCTTCATGTGCCGTCCCACCCGTCGATGGCCACCTCGGGGCGCTCACCCGCGAGGTACCGCTCCAACGCGTGCAGGGTCGACGGAACGAAGTCGGCCGGCAGGTCGTCGGTGTCGACCCAGGCCACGGCCGAGTGCTTGCCCGGCTCGGCGTTGACCGCTTCGCCGTCCCACTCCTCCGCAGCGAAGACCAGCACGACGAACCCCTCCGGCGCCTCCGGGCTGTCCGCGCTGTGCGTCACATGGGCAAGACGCAACGCCTGCGGTTTGACCTCCAGGCCTGTCTCTTCACGGAGTTCGCGAACGGCCGTGTGCGTGATGGGTTCCCCGGGCGCTCCTTTGCCGCTGGGCAGACTCCACATCCCGGGCGCGAACGCCTTTTTGTTGCCCCGACGCAGGAGTACGACTCGCTTGTTCGCCCGATCATGCACGATGACCGAGACGGCGAGCATGACCATCAGATGCGGCTCACGGCGGAACTCGTCAGGCACGTGCGCCTCCTTCCTCGTGACGTCGGCGTCGAACCGATCACATGGCGAGCAGACCCCGCGCACGTTCGTCGAGGTTGGCTGCGCCTGGAACTCGTCGCCGCTTATAGGTCGTGAGGGTACGCCGCATGGCTGCGACCGCTTCGCGATGCCTTGATGATGCGACGCCACCGAGGTGGTCCATCGCCTCGCCCCACGTGGCGACGGCCTCATCCGCTCGGACCTGTGAGGCGAGCGAGACCCCCAGATCGACGAAGGTGAGGGCGTGAATGCGGCGGAAAGCCTCTGGATCGCGCTCGGACAGGGCGGCTCGGTAGTGCCGTTCCGTGTTGCGGTGATCACCCAGGTCCCTGAGGGTCCTCGCAGTTTGACTGGCTACGGTGCCCGAAGCCGGGCCGGTTGCCGTGGCGTAGGACGGAGTCGGCTCGTCTGTGCGGGCTACGGCGTCGGCCGCGTGAAGGAGCGCCCGCGCGGCCTCGGTGGGTCGGCCGGAGGCGGCACAGGCACGCGCGCGCGTTACCCACAGGACGGCCTCCATGCCCCCGCCAACGCGCCCCGATGCCCGCCGCAGTGCCTCATCCGTCAGTTCCAGGCAGTAATCGGCGTGCTCGAGATGAAGTGCTTGATGTGCCAGTACGCGCAGCATCCACGCACTGTGACCGAGCGGGTCCGCCTCATGGGCGAGCTGATAGGCAGTGAGGTAGTAGCGTTGCGCGGCTCCCTCGCTGCCAAGGTCGTGAAATTTCCAGCCCGCGAGATAGGCGAGTTCGGCAACCGCTCCGAAGGCGTCGCGCCGCACGACCTCGGAGGGGAACCGCCCGGACAACAGCGGGGCGGCGGTATCGGCAAGGTAAGCCATCACCGTGGTCAGGCCATGGCCTCCGCCATGACGTTCGTCTGCGGCACCGAGTGCAGCGGTGACGTGCCGGATGGTGGCAACCTCCTCGGCGCCGATTGTGGTGCCTGGTCGGCGGGCCCGCAGCATGCGCGACACGGCATCGTGGTCGTAGGACAGCGGCGCGCCGATCGAGCCAACCGTGAACGCCGCCACGCTGAGGAAACTGTCCCGCCGCATCCCCGCACGGCCGAGATCTGCGGCAGCCGTGATCGGATCGACCATAAGCGGGTGAGAGTCCTCGGCCTGCGCAAGTCCGATCTCGACCAGGGTGACCGTCCGCCCAATGCGTCTGGACAGCGCTTCCGCAAGGTATCGCCGAGTTCTGTTGCCCGGCTGCACACCGGATGTCCAATGCGCAATGGCTGACTTGTTGGTGTGCAGAACTTCGCCGTTCTCGGCCGCAATCGCCCGCACTGCACGCGCGAGCCGGTCGTACGTCCAGCCCGACTGGGCGATCACGTCCACGAGGGCCGTGTTCGGTGTACGTGCGTTTGCCATGGCTCCCTGAATTCTGGGCTTAAACCCGTTAAACCGCGTGCGATCCCCATCGCGGTACCGACGAAGAGTGAAATTCAGTTGACTGATTGTCACGCCGTCGACGGGCGCGGGGCAGGCCAAACGTGAGATCAGTACCTCATTGTCAGGAGAGACCCATGGGTGTGCGAGAGGGCGAGAGCCGGATGACCATGCGCGTCTACCGCCTCTACCCCGGTGGTGAACGCGAGGACATCAAGCCTCGCGAGGACTTCGAACTGGGCGACGCTTCAAGGTCGTTGCCCCAACTGCGAAACGGCGAGCAGAGCGAGTTGCCGATGCCGTGGCCGAAGCCGTACTGACGACAACCGGAGGCAAGAGGCATGTTCACGACCGACACCGCACGCTCGGCTGCCGTGACCGGCGCGGTGGACTGGACCTTGGTCCGGATCGCGCGATGGGGAGTGCGCCATTACGGCAAGTTGTTCCGCGATCCGTATCGGGGAACCGTCGGCCGCCTTCGCGAAGTCGAGGGTCTCCTGGCCGTGCTGCGGACCCGGCAGGGGCTGGAAGTCGCCTGCTCCGTGCGGCACTTGGTGGATGCCGCCGTCGGTGACGCGGCCCGCACGGTGTTGGCCCCATGCGGCGAGGGCGGGTGACGTCGTGCGCATGGAGGAGACCACCGAAGCGGACAGGATGGCCGGGCGAGTCCTGGCATATCGCTACCTCGGGGCGCTGGTGCACGAGGACGTGCGCGGGCCCACCGGGCGCGAAGGCGAACTGACGGCCGTCGACGGTCGACAGGCATGGGTGCGAACCCGAAGCGGAATCGAATTCGTCGTACCGGTGCGCCGGTTGGTGATCGACACGTTGCCCGCGCCACGTGCGGGACAACCGGTGCGCCACCGCGACACCAAGGACCCGGTCGGCATCTACCTGTGCGTCCTTCCCGGACCGGACGGCCCGAGCGCGGTCGTACAGCGTTGCGACGGCACGCCGACCCGGGTCGGCGATCCGGACGACCTGGTGCCCGACTACCCCCCCAGGCCGCATCACCTGGCCGCCTCCTCCTTGAACCACCACACGGCTGCGTCTTCTGGAGATTGCGGGTTCACGCCGGCAATGCGCTCGCGAACCGGGTCCGAACCCGATCCGAGACGCGGGCAGTTCGACCCAGGACCGTGCTGAGCCCAGGACATCCGGCGGAAACGTGGTCGATCGGCGCAGAGGCGCGCAAGTCACCCCTGCGTCGCGGCCCGAGAGGCAGAGACACCGAACATCGGCTACCAGAGAGGACACTCGACAATGCACAACACCATCGAGGCACAGGCTCCTACGCAGCAGGCGCCGGAAGCTGATCTCCTCGTCCCCCTCCACCTGGATTACGGCATGTCGGTATCGAACGAGACTCCGTTTCCGGGGGCCGTGACCCTGGACGAGCGCCGGCAAATCACCCTGGTGGACGGCGTCCCGATCATCGAGAGCGGGCTGATCGTGCGCATGGCCATCACGTCCTCCGACGTTCACTCGGACGGACAACAGGGCGCGATTGACCAAGGCCAGCCGGACGACGCCACCCCCAATGCCTGACCCGCGAATCCTCGTTGCCACCGGCTCGTTCGACGCCACCGCCGATTTCGTGGTCGAGGAACTCAATCGACGGGGTATTCCGCTCGCACGGATCGACACCGGCGCGTTCCCGGACTCGGTGGACCTGTCGGCGACGTTCGGGCAGGACGGCTGGCGCGGCCGACTCGCGGAGGGTGCCAGGACCGTGCGCCTGGAAGACCTGCGTGCGGTCCTCTGGCGTCGCCCGTCGAACTTTCCGGCGGGCAGTGTCGAGGCGGGCCCCTCTCGGGAGTTCGCCTCGCGGGAGGCCCGTAGCGGCATGATGGGCGTGCTGTACTCGCTCCCCGACGTTGCATGGGTGAACCACCCTCTCGCGATCATGGCGTGCACCAAGCCTGCGCAACTTGCCGCGTTCGCTACGGCCGGTCTACTCGTTCCGGCCACCTGGATCGGCAATGTCCCGCAGGATCACGGCAGCTTCTGTGCGAAGGAATCGGCCGTATCGAAGACGCTCGGCCCGATTGCCTACGACGGCCCCGAGGGGTACCAGGTGCTGTACGTCGCGCGGGTTCCGCCGGAGCATTACGGGCACCCGCGAGCGCGAGCGACTGCCAACTTCCTCCAACACGAGATCCGCGACAAGGTGGTCGAGTACCGGGTGGCCGTAGTGGCGGACCGCCTGTTCATCAGCGAGGCGCACTCGTCCGTGCCGTACCTCGACGTCCGCGCGGCCGGCCGGGACGCGGTCACCTACACGCCGGGGACGCTGCCGGAGGCGGTACGGACGGGCATTCGTACCGTAACCCGCGGCTTCGGTCTGGTGTTTGCCGCATGGGACCTCGTACAGGACGCCACGGGCACCGTTTGGGCACTCGAAATGAACCCGAACGGGCAGTGGGCCTTCACACCCGACCGCGACGACATCTGCCGGGCCATCGCCGACTGCTTGGAGGAGGCCGCAACCACATGACGACTCTCGAAGGAGAAGAAGCAGTCCTACGGCGCATGGCCATGGTTGACGCGTTGATCGCCGGTGGCCACGCGCTCCGGCATGAAGTGGCCGACGCGTTCCGGGAGGAGCCGCGCCACGTCTACGTACCCCGGTTCACGCGCCGTCGTCGGGTCGAAGACGGCTCGTGGGTGTCCGAGGAGGTGGATCGCAGACACCCGGATTGGCTCGACGAAGTCTACCGCGACCAGGTGCTTCTCACCTCGACCTGGCCCAGCATGTCCTCGTCCACGGTGCCTTCGCTCATGGCCGACATGCTCGATGCGCTCGATGTGCGGCGCGGGATGACGGTGACCGAAATCGGCACGGGGACGGGATACAACGCGGGCCTTCTGGGTCGGCTCGCGGGAGACGAAAACGTCCTCTCCATCGACGTTGCCCCGGAACTGGTCTTCGACGCCCGAGCCGCACTCGAAGCCACCGGGCATGGCGAGATCACCGTTGTCTGCGGCGACGGCGGAAGCGACAGCGTGGTCAAGCCCGACAGCACCGATCGACTCATCGCGACCTGCGGAGTGAATCGTCTCCCGGCCGCGTGGCGCCGGGCCGTTCATCCCGGCGGACTCATCGTCGTTGCACTCGGCGCCGGCGTCGCCGTCCTCGACGTCGACGAGGAGCACGGCGTCCAGGGCCGGTTCCTTTCGACCGGGGCGTACTTCATGAGTCTGCGCCCGGCCGACGGCGCGCCGTTGATGGGGCGTCCCGACGACCCCAAGGGGCCTGCGGAGCCCTGCGCGATGCCGGTGACGGCCTGGGAGGACAGCGAGTTCACGTTCCTGGTCTCGCTGTGGCCGAGTCCGGACGAAGTGCTGACCGATGCCTCATCACCGGGTGTGCTTACCCTCTGGCACCGGGATGGCTCGATTGCGACCATCACCGCAGAGGGAATCGCACGCCAAGCGGGGCCGCGACGGTTGGCCGATCTACTGGGCCACATCTGGGGTGACTACCAGGCGCATGGGCGACCGTCGCGCAGTGCGTATCGAATCGCGGTCGCCCCCGACGGGACACACGCCGTGTCGGTCGAGTGCACTGGAGGGGAGTGGGCGCTTTTCCCGCCCTACGCCGGATAGCGGCTTGGTCGAGCTGCGTAGCCCCCGCTTCGGCGGGGGCTACGTGCAGTTCCCCACGGCCGACGGCACGGCGGCCGGTGATGACAGTGCGGTCGCCGGGCTCGGCCGATTGCGCAGGAAGGCCCGAGTCGTTCAGCCCTCCGTCAGTTCCGTGCCCGGGAGGCCGAATTCCTGGTTGAGGCGGTCCCAGAAGCCGTTGCGCAGTGCGCGGCGCAGGTCCTCGTGTGGGCGGAGCGAATATTGCAGCACGCTCTCCGCGTCCACGAGCAGGCCCCGGTCGATCGCCTGGGGCAACATCGGGCCCGGCATCAGGTCGGCGAGGTTCTCCCGGCCGCGCACCACCAGCCAGCGCTTGGCGATCTCCTGGCCGATCCGCCATGCCTGGTCGGCGGTCGGCGGGCCGCCCGGTTGGACCGCGAGCGCGCCGGCGTGCGACGGCGGCAGCATCACCGGTGTCACGCACGTCTCGCAGAACTCGCGATGCAGCATCCGGGTGACGTCGGCCTCCCACACCAGCGGGTCGGCCTGGTTGGTGCCGTATGCCGGCTCCACACCCCACAGGTGCACGCGTACGCCGTAGGACTGCGCGGCCTCGACCGCCGAGACCAGGTCCTCGTCACCGCTGATCACCACGGCGTCGTCGATCCCGTGGTTGCGCGCCAGCGATTCGAGGTCGCTGCGGATCAGCGAGTCGACGCCCTTCTGCTGGTTGTGCGCGTTGAGGTTGCCCAGCCGGACCTTGACGTCGGGCAGCTCGGCGATCTGCCGCTGCTCCACGGTGTGCACCCGCTCGCGCGCCCCGTCGTACCAGTACACCCGCAGCAGTCGACCCTCCGGGAAGACCCGGCGCGCCTCGTCGATCAGGCCGGTGATCAGTTGTTCGGCGTCCACCCGGAAGGCGCGACGCTCGGCCGAGCCGGCCACCAGCAGGCCCATCGCCGCGTACACGTAGCCGACGTCGACGAACAGCGCGTGCGTACCGAAGTGCAGGGGCGGCGAGACGGACTGGACCAGTACGGCCGGTCGGGTGAACGGTTCCGCCAGGTCCGGCAGCGGTCCGGGTCCGGCTTCGAAGCCTGCGACCGGATGGTCCTCGAGCGGACCACCGTGCTCGGCGCCGAGGTCCCCGCCGGATTCGTGCACCACGGCGCCGAAGACGGCCGTCGCGCCCGTCCGGACGTCGTCCTCTCCCGGATCGTGCAAAGTCTCTCGTCCTCCCATGGCCGCTGCTGCTCGATCGGCGTCCGGCCGATGTGTCAGACCGGCATTGTCCTATGCCGGTCGCTGTCGCGTCCTCGCTTGCTCGGCGCGTGATGTCGCGTCATGCGTCACGTGTAACCCGGGGAAAGTCAGGAAAGGAACATTTCAGTCAAGGGAATGCTATCGGTGTGACCGCTGTTGTTCAGTGTGGTGCCGGTAGTGACCCCTGCCGGGTCTTTGCCGATCCGTACGGATCCCGGCACCCAATCCTTGTAGACGAGGCCGTAGCACCATTCGGCCCCGTGCGACTTCGGACCGGAGGGAAGGGAGACGCGTATGCGTTACCGAATCACGAACCTCAGCCGAGCCCAGGAGAAGACCGGGTCCAACCCGGTCAGCTGCGCTGCCGACATCGACACCGTGCAAGCGGCTCTCAAACGAGCCGAGGCATACGGCGAGCGCCTGTACATCCGCCCCGTCAAGGTGGCGGAAGCCGGCTGATTGCGTGAACCGAGGGCGCTTCCCCGTGTGGGGGAAGCGCCCTCGCCATGTCCACAGGCCCTCGGGCTCGGCTCAGTGGCCTCGGGCCACCCAGGCGTCGTAGTCCTTCGCCTCCGCGCCGATCGTCGTCTCGTCGCCGTGCCCGGTGAGCACGCGGGTGCCCTCGGGCAGCGCGAGCAGGCGAGCCTTGATCGAATCGAGGATCACCGGGAACGACGAGAACGAGCGCCCGGTGGCACCCGGGCCACCCTTGAACAACGTGTCGCCGGAGAAGAGCACACCCGGCTCCGGGGCGTACAGGCACACCGCGCCCGGCGCGTGGCCGGGGGTGTGCACCACCCGCAACTCGGTGCCCGCGACGGTGATCACCTCGCCGTCGGCCAACGCGGCGTCCGGCGCGCGGTCCGGGTACACCACGTCCCACAACATCCGGTCCCGCGGGTGCAGGTGGATCGGCGCACCGGTGAGTTCGGCCAACTCGGCGGCGGCGTTGATGTGGTCGTTGTGGCCGTGGGTGAGCACGATGCCGGTCACCGTACGATCGCCCACCCGGGCCGCGATGGCCGCCGCGTCGTGTGCGGCGTCCACGACCACCACCTCGCGGTCGTCGCCGACGATCCACACGTTGTTGTCGACGTCGAAGTCCTGGCCGTCGAGCGAGAAGACGCCCGAGGTGACCACGTGGTCGATCCGCGTCACAGGATCACCACCGAACGCAGCACGTCGCCGTGGTGCATCTTCTCGAACGCGGCCTCGACGTCCTCCAGGGTGATCCGCTCGCTGACGAACGCGTCCAAGTCGAAGCGCCCCTGGCGGTACAGGTCGATCAGCGTCGGGAAGTCGCGCGAGGGCAGGCAGTCGCCGTACCAGGACGACTTGAGCGCGCCGCCGCGGCCGAACACGTCGAGCAGCGGCAGTTCGATGGTCATCTCCGGAGTGGGCACACCCACCAGGACCACGGTGCCGGCCAGGTCGCGGGCGTAGAACGCCTGCTTGTAGGTCTCCGGGCGGCCGACCGCGTCGATCACCACGTCCGCGCCGAAGCCGCCGGTCAGTTCGCGGATCGCCTCGACCGGGTCGCCGGCCTTCGAGTTCACCGTGTGGGTGGCGCCGGCCCGGCGCGCCCACTCCAGTTTGCGGTCGTCCAGGTCGACGGCGATGATCCGCGCCGCGCCCGCGAGCCGCGCACCGGCGATGGCCGCGTCGCCCACGCCGCCGCAGCCGATCACCGCGACCGTGTCGCCACGCCCGACGTTGCCGGTGTTCATCGCCGCGCCCAGGCCGGCCATCACCCCGCAGCCGAGCAGGCCGGCCGCGGCCGGGTCCGCCTCGGGGTCGACCTTGGTGCACTGTCCGGCGGCGACCAGTGTGAGTTCGGCGAACGCGCCGATGCCGAGCGCGGGGCTCAGTTCGGTGCCGTCTTCCAGCGTCATCTTCTGCTTCGCGTTGTGCGTGGCGAAGCAGTACTGCGGACGGCCGCGTCGACACGCGCGGCAATCGCCGCACACCGCACGCCAGTTCAGGATCACGAAGTCGCCGACGGCCACCTCGGTGACGCCCTCGCCGACCGATTCCACGACGCCGGCGGCCTCGTGGCCGAGCAGGTACGGGTACTCGTCACCGATGCCGCCCTCGCGATAGTGCAGGTCCGTGTGGCACACGCCGCACGCCTGGACCTTCACGCGCGCCTCGCCCGGACCCGGGTCCGGCACCACGATGGTCTCGATCGAGACCGGTGCGCCCTTGCCGCGCGCGACGACGCCGCGTACCGACTTGCTCATGTCCTCCGCCTCTCCCCAACCGCTGGATGCTCCGCTTCGCACCTTATGGCTTCGCCTCGATGAAGCCCCGGACCCCGTCCGCGCACGGTTGTACGGCGATCGCGGACAGCAGGAGGCCGGAGAGTCGGATCATCGAAACCACGCCGCCTCCTTGACCACGAGAGCGTGACGAAGGACGAGCCGTAGATGGCGACGTCGAACCGGTTCACGGGGTGATGGGTCGTGCTCCCGTTGCCAGCTCCGTGATCGCCCTGTACGAGTCAGGATCTGTGGTGTTTTCTCCGAGATCGATCGTTTTGCGGGTGCCGTGGTAGTCACTCGAACCGGTGGTGATCAGCCGCAGTTCGCCCGCCAGCCCACGCAGGTGCGCCCGCATCGCGTCGTCGTGATCCATGTGGTCCACCTCGACACCGGCCAGACCGGCATCGGCCAGTTCGGCGATCGTGGCGTCCGAGACGGTCCGGCCGCGCCCCACCGCACCGGGATGGGCGAACACCGCGACCCCGCCCGCGCCGGCGATCAGTCGGACGGCGTCGATCGCGTGGATCTCGTACTTCTCGATGAACGCCCGCCCGCCGTCCTTGAGCCACTCGGCGGTGAACGCGCCCGACACGTCCGCGACCACGCCCGCCTCGACCAGCGCGGTGGCCACGTGCGGCCGACCCACCGCGCCGCCGCCCGCGATCTCTTCGACCCGGGCCCACGTGATCGGCGCGCCGAGTTCGCGGCAGCGCTCGACCATCGCCTCGGCTCGGCGGACCCGGTCGGTGCGCACCAGTTCGCGGGCCCGGGCGAACTCCGGTTCGGTCGGGTCGAACAGGTAGCCCAGCATGTGCAGGCTGATCCCGCCCTCGGCCACACACGAGATCTCCGCGCCCCGGACCAGGGTCAGCCCGTCCGGCAGCGCCTCGACCGCGGCCGTCCAACCGGCGGTGGTGTCGTGATCGGTGAGCGCGACCACGTCCAGACCGGCCGCGCGTGCCTTGACGACCAGTTCGGCGGGCGTGTCGGTGCCGTCGGATGCGGTGCTGTGGGTGTGCAGGTCGATGCGCACGCTGACCTCGTCTGCCGGGAGGGTCGATGGACGCTCCCGACCCTAACGACCTCGGCCGAGCGCCTTCATGGGGCGGCCGTCCGGTCCGGGCGGCCGCCGTCCCGCTCGCGGCGCCGGTCGCGGTCCCGTCCGCGCGCCTTCGGGCGCGGGCCCTTTCGTCCCGGAGCGGTCAGAACTCCAGCAGTTGCGGGGACAGCGCGCCGCACGGCAACAACTGCAACTCGGCGCCGGCGTCGCGCAGATCGGTGAGCACCACGTCGTCGTAGACGAGATGGCCCGCCTTGCCCGGCCACAGGATCGCCCACAACCACAGGCCCATCGCCTCGCCCGCGTACACCGCGCGGTCGGCCGGTGCGTCGATCACGCACCACAGCGGGGTCGGCCGGCCGGCCGCCATCACCTTCGCGGGCGCGGACTTGACGAAGTCGGCGCCCGGGTCGGGCCCGGTCAACCCGGCGTACCGGGCGCCGAGTCCGACGCCCACCTCCTCGGCGATCAGCAGCAGTTCGCCGCGTCCGCCCAGCGGCGCGGGACCCGTACACGCCACCGCCACCGCCCGTGAGCCGTCCCGATCGTCGCCCGCGTGCGCGACGCCGGTGTACAACCAACCCACCGGCAGCGGCCACGGCAGCCAGACCGGGACCCTCGAGCGGCGCACCACCGCGTCCAGCGCCTCGACGCTGGGCGGCACGACGGGTTGCAGCGGGGGAACGGCGCCATGGATCTCGCACTCCCACGTCTGTGAGAACAGACCCGGAGCGCGGACCCGGCCGCCGCAGCGGGGGCAGCTCGGCTCGCCCTTCATAGGACTAGACGGTCCACTGCCCGGGGCCCCGCGTCAAGGACGATCACTCCTTCGGTGCGCCCACACCCCCGACCGGCGTACGGGAGCGCCAAGGCGTGTCCTCGATCCCCCGTCGGGCTCCGCGCGTGAGCGCGGCGAGGGAGCCCGAGGGGCGGATGGGGTGCCGGGCGTCGTGGAGCCCGACGGGGGATCGAAGACACCCCTGCGCGCCGGGTCGCGCGCCCTCGCGCTGCCGGGCGCCGCGCGGCCTGCGGTCGATGTCCCGCTGCACGTCGGCGCCGGGGACTAGGCTCGGCAGGCATGCGGCTCATTTCCTGCGTCGGCGCGATCGTCCTCGATTCCGAGGGGCGGGTGCTCCTGGTGCAACGCGCGAAAATGCCGGGCGAGGGGCAGTGGTCGCTGCCCGGCGGGCGGGTCGAGGACGGCGAGACCGACGCGGTCGCACTCGCCCGCGAGATGGTCGAGGAGACCGGGTTGCAGGTGACCGTCGGACCACTGGTCGGGTCGGTGCTGCGGCCCGCGCCCGGCGGTGGGACGTACGAGATCAGGGACTACGCGTGCACGCCGCACGGCGGGGCGCTGCGCGCGGGCGACGACGCGGACGCGGTCCGTTGGGTGGCCACCGGCGAGCTGAGTCGGCTCGACCTGGTCGACGGACTGCTCGACGCGTTGCGCGAGTGGAACGTGCCGGGGGTGGCGTGAGCGGCGACCACGCGCGGCTGCTCGTGGTCGGCTCGATCAACGCCGACCTGGTGGTCCGGGTGCCCCGGCACGCGCGGCCGGGCGAGACGGTTCTGGGCGGCGACCTGGTCGTGCACCCGGGCGGCAAGGGCGCCAATCAGGCGGTCGCGGCGGCCCGGTTGGGCGCCGACGTCGCGTTCGCCGGGCGGGTGGGCGACGACGACCACGGCCGGATGTTGCGGGCGACGCTGCGCCGGGAGGGCGTGCGGACCGACGCGACGCGTACCGTCCCCGGCGCCTCGGGGGTGGCCTTGATCACGGTGGACGACGCGGGCGAGAACACCATCACGGTGGCGCCCGGGGCGAACGGGCGATTCGGGCCGGCGGACGTGTCCGACCTGGCACCGGCGATCGAGGCCGCCACGGTCGTCTCGCTCCAGTTGGAGATCCCGCTCGACACGGTATGGGCGGTGATCCGGTGCTGCGAGGCCGCGGACACCCGGGTGGTGCTGAACCTGTCGCCGGTCGTGGCCGCGGACGTCCTGACGTCCGCGTCGGTGTTGCGGGTGTGCGATCCGCTGGTGCTCAACGAGCATGAGGCGAGCGTGACGACGGGCGCGGCGGCGGGTGACGCGGGCGAGGCGCTGAAGGTGTTGCGCGCGCTCGATCCGCGTCCGCGTTCGATCGTGCTCACCCTGGGCGGCGGCGGCGCGCTGGTCGCGGTCGGCGACGCGGAAGCGGTACACGTGGCCGCGCCGAGGGTGGCCGCGGTCGACACCACGGGCGCGGGCGACGCCTTCACCGGCGCGCTCGCCTGGCGGCTGGCGGCCGGCGACGATCCGGTCGCGGCGACCCGGTATGCGGTTCGGGTGGGCGCGGCGGCGGTCCGGAGCGCGGGCGCCCAGTCGTCGTATCCGACGGCGGACGAACTGCCGTAGGGCGAAGGCCACGCGGACCGCGAAGGCGCCTCGGGACGCGTAGGCCGCCTCGGGACGCGGAAACGGGCGGGCCGCGCCGTCCCTGGGCGACCCGCCCGCGTTCGATTCCGGGGGCGAACCCCGGGTCGGTGCCGATCGGCGAGCGATCAGCCCTCGATCAATTCGGGGCGTCCGGGCTGCTCGCCACCACGCTTGTCGCCGTAGCTCTCCTTGGGCACCATGACCTTGCGCTTGAACACGCACACGAGCGTGCCGTCCTGCTTGTAGCCCTTGGTCTCCACGTACACGACGCCGCGGTCGTCCTTGGACTTCGACTCCCACTTGTCCAGCACCAGCGTCTGCCCGTAGATGGTGTCCCCGTGGAACGTGGGTGCCACGTGTCGCAACGACTCGATCTCCAGGTTGGCGATCGCCTTGCCGGAGACGTCCGGCACCGACATGCCGAGCAGCAGCGAGTAGATGTAGTTGCCCACCACGACGTTCTTGCCGAAATCGGTGGTGTTCTCGGCGAAGTTGGCGTCCATGTGCAGCGGGTGATGGTTCATCGTGAGCAGACAGAACAGGTGGTCGTCGTACTCGGTCACGGTCTTCCCGGGCCAGTGCTTGTAGATCGCACCGACCTCGAACTCTTCGTAGTAGCGGCCGAACTGCATGTCGGTCCCCTCTCACCTGGTGGCACATCGATCAGGACGTTCGCGTCCGACGATCGTCGAGCCCCGGTCGGATACCCGCCCGGATGGGTCGGGTGACGACGGCTCGGCGAGTGCGTCGGCGGATGGCTTTGAGGATAGGGACGTTACCGGTGGGTTCAGTAGAGGCGTACCAGTGACGTAGGTCATGGGTGTGGCGACGTCGACAGGTGCGACCGGAGTCGTCCGGATCACCGGGGACGCGTGGTCGCGGACCGGCGCTCCCACCGTTCGCCGCGTGTGGTCGGGCCGGTCAGCCCTTCCGGGCCGCGTAGTACACGTTGAGGAAGTCGCCCTCCAGGGAGTGGCTCTCGATGTCGGTGAAGCCGACGCTCGTGAGCGCGGCGCGGGCGGCCTGTCGGCCCCACACCGTGCCCAGGCCCTCGCCGCCCTCACCCAGCGAGACGGTCATGCAGTAGAAGACCGAGAACGTGTACAGCCCCGGACCCAGGGGATGGTCGAGGTTCTCCTCCAAGCGGCTGGAGGCGTTGACCTCGCCCATCAGGAACACGCCGTCCTCGCGCAGCGCGTCGGAGATCGCCGCCAGCGTGCGGGTCGGCCGGGCCAGGTCGTGGATCACGTCGAACGCGGTGATCAGGTCGTGCGAGCCGAGCGGCTCGGCCGCGTCGACCACCGCGAACTCGGCATTGTCCAAGCCCAGTTGCTCGGCCTCGCGGCGCGCGGCGGCGATGCCCTGGGGGGAGATGTCCACGCCCTTGACCCGGCTCTTCGGGAACGCCCGGGCCAGCACGTTCACCACGTGCCCCTGACCCGTCCCCACGTCCAGCACGTCGATACCCGCCGTCAGGCGCTCGGTCAGCCCGGGCACCATCGGCAGTACGCCCCGCACCAGCGCCGCGTCCCAGATCCGGCCGGACTCCTCGGCCTGGAGCGCCTGGAAGCGCGGATAGGCCGAGTACGGCACGCCGCCGCCCTGCCGGAACGCGTTGACGACCTGCTGCTCGACCTCGCCCATCAGCGCCAGGTACTGGGTCAGGCCGGCCAGGTTCTCCGGCCCGGCCGCGCGGGTCAGCGACGCCGCGTGCTCGGGCGGCAACCGATACGTGGCCGTCTCCGGGAAGTACTCGACGATCCCGCCGACGACCATGCCGCCCAGCCACTCGCGCACGTAGCGCTCGGTCAACCCGCAGGACCGGGCGATCTCCTCGCTCGTCGCGGCCGGCATCCCGGCCATCGTGTCGAACAGCCCGGTCTGGTGGCCGACGCTGGTCAGGAAGGCCAGACAGGCGTCGTCGAAGATGTCGAGCATCCGTCCCGCGAAGGCTTCCCGTCGCGCGGGGTCGACGTCGATGACGGTCATGGCAACTCCCGATCGGTCGGCTCGACGGGAGCCGCCGTGGGTGCGCGAACCCCTGTGCATCCGGGGTGTGGTCACCCGGGATGTCCGGACACCGAGAGCACGGGCGACGCCCGCGGGGACACAAATGTCTCCTTGCCACGCTACGCCCGATCCGGCGGGCTCGAGGCCCCGGACCCGCCGCCGCTCGGGTCCGGGTTCAGGCCCGATCCGCGTACGCCGGCACGCTCACCCAGAAGTCGGCCAGGGCCGCCGCCGTGGCGTCGGGCGATTCCACGTTGGGGGAGTGGTGCGTGTCCGGGATCACCACGTGCGGTACGCCCAGGCGCTCGGCCATCTCGGCCTGCCAGGGCAGCGGCCACGCGTAGTCCTCGACGCCGGAGACCACCAGCGCGGGCAGGCCGGCGGCCACGAGCGCGGCCAGTTCGGCCACCCGGTCGGGTTCGGTGCGCAGTTGTTCGGCCATGCCGAGCAGGCCCTCGGGGGTGGTGCCCAGCCAGCGGGCGCGCACGAATTCGGCGATCACCGGGTCGGCGGGCGGTAGCAGACCCTCCTGAAGTTCCACGGCCCGCATCGCGTCCCACACCTCCTGCCGGGAGAGCACCGGGAGCACCTCCTCGAGCAGCAGGAGCCGGGTGATCTCGTCCGGGCAGATCGCCGCCGGGCCGGTGCTCATCAGGGTCAGCGAGGCCAGCCGGTGCGGCGCGCGCAGGGCCACCGAACGGCACACCAGGCCGCCGAAGGAATGCCCCACCAGATGGATCGGTTCGCCCGGGGCCACCGCGTCGGCGATCGCGAGCACGTCCGCCACGAGCGCGTCGCGGGTGTACGCCGCCGGATCCGTCGGACCCTCGGTCTCGTACTGGCCGCGCTGGTCCACGGACACCGTATGGAAGCCGCGTCGCGCCAGCGGGTCGCCGAGCGCGATGAAGTCCTCCTTGCTGCCGGTGAACCCGGGCACCAGCACGGCGGTGCCCAGGCGCGGCGCGGCGGTCGGCGGGGCGGACTCCAGGACGGCGAATCGTCCGCGCCCGGTCGCCAGGCGACGGGAGCGGACGGTCCCGGGCAAGGTCAGAAAGCGTGGCGTACTCACGCCTTCGAGCCTACTTACCCGCAGGTACGACAATGGCCTCCGCCGCGAAGCGCGGACGTGATCGTCCACACTCAACACCGGAGGCCGTCGGCTTCATGTTCGAGCCGATCTTCGAGCCGGCCGTCGAGCGTCGGCCCTCGTGGGTCAGCCCTCGTCGGTCGCCACGGCGCCGGCCTCGGCACCCTCGGGACGGCGACGGGTGCGACGACGGCGACGGCGCGGCACGCGCTCGCCGTCCGCGTCCGCGTCGACGGCCGGGCCGTCGGCGGGAGCCGCCTGGGCAGGCACGGTCGACGGTTCGACGAACGTCGCGGTCGGGTCGAGCACGACGGCCTCGCCGGTCTCGCCGTTGACGCGACGGCGACGGCGCGAGCCCGGTGCCCGACGGCGGCTGGGGTCGCTCGCCTCGGCGTCGGCCGAGGACGGGCCCGAGGCGGCCGGCCCGGACGCGGCGGGACCGCTGCGGCTGCGCCCACCGGTGCCCTTGCGGCCCGAGTTGCCCCGGCTGTTCTTGCCGGTCTCGCCCAGGTCCTCGACGTCCTCCGCGCCCAGGCCCGCACGGGTGCGGTCGGCGCGCGGCAGCACGCTGCCCACGGTGGTGGGGATGTCCAGGTCGGTGAACAGGTGCGGCGAGGTCGAGTAGGTCTCGACCGGTTCGGCGAAGCCCAGGTCCAGCGCCTTGTTGATCAGGCTCCAGCGCGGGATGTCCTCCCAGTCCACCAGTGTCACCGCGGTGCCGGAGGCGCCCGCGCGGCCGGTGCGACCGATCCGGTGCAGGTAGGTCTTCTCGTCGTCGGGGCACTGGTAGTTCACCACGTGGGTGACACCCTCGACGTCGATTCCGCGGGCCGCGACGTCGGTGGCCACGAGCACGTCCACCTTGCCGTTGCGGAACGCGCGCAGCGCCTGCTCCCGCGCACCCTGACCGAGGTCGCCGTGCACGGCGGCGGAGGCGAAGCCGCGCTCGGCCAGGCCCTGGGCCAGGTCGGCCGCGGTGCGCTTGGTCCGGCAGAACACCATCACCAGGCCGCGCCCGTTGGCCTGGAGTACCCGGGCCATCAGCTCGGGCTTGTCCAGGCCGTGCGCGCGGTAGACGCGCTGCTGGACCGACTTGACGGTGGCGCCCGCGTCGTCCGGCTCGGACGCGCGGATGTGCGTGGGGCGGCTCATGTAGCGGCGCGCGAGGGTGATGATCTGACCCGGCATGGTGGCCGAGAACAACATCGTCTGGCGGCGGGCCGGGAGGCGCTCGACGATCTTCTCGACGTCGGGCAGGAAGCCCAGGTCGAGCATCTCGTCGGCCTCGTCCAGCACCAGCATTTTGACCTCGGACAGGTTCACGTGACCCTGTCCGACCAGGTCCAGCAGTCGACCCGGGGTGCCGACGACGACGTCGACGCCCTTCTTGAGCGTGTCGATCTGCGGCTCGTACGCCCGCCCGCCGTACACGGCCAGCACGCGCACGTTGCGCAGCTTGCCGGCGGCCTGGAGGTCGTTGGTGACCTGTACGCACAGCTCGCGCGTGGGCACCACGACCAGGGCCTGCGGCGTACGCCCGGCAACCGTGCCGGCGGGCGCGCGGCCCGCCTCGATGTCGGCCGCGACGGTGATCCGCTGCAGCAGCGGGATGCCGAAGCCGAGGGTCTTGCCCGTTCCGGTCTTGGCCTGGCCGATCACGTCGTTGCCGGACAGGGCGACCGGAAGGGTCATCTCCTGGACGGGAAAGGCCTCGATGATGCCGAGCGCCTCGAGGGCCTCGGCGGTCTCCGAAAGTACTCCGAGTTCGCGAAAAGTTGTCAGGGGTCCAGCCTCTTCTGTGTGTTTGGGGGCCGTCCGTACCGAAAGCGGGTCGAGACCATGGCGCCCACCGAAATTGCGGGGCGCTCCACGGGACCTCTCGCCTTCGGGCGGCCACCCGAGCGGGTCGGTCGGAGCCAGTCGTCCTCCGACCGGGCATCCGCGTTCACTACCACTGTACCCGGCGAGGTGCGGCCGGTGGGGTGATGCTCATTACTGCTTGTCCGGAGATGGGCGACTCCGCCCGGACGTGGTGCCCCCGTGACCATGGTGCGCTCACTACGCTGCGTACTTGTGAACACTGGGGCGGCGGGCACGGACGAAGGGGCCGACATGAGCGCAGGTACGGAGCCGACCGGGGAGATGCGGGCCGCCGTGATCGAACTGCTCGGCGTACTCGCCTACGGCGAGATCACCGCCTTCGAGCGGCTCGCCGAGGACGCCAAGATGGCGCCGACGGTGGACGACAAGGCCGCGCTGGCCGCGATGGCGGTGGCCGAGTTCCAGCACTACACCCTGCTGCGCGATCGCATCGCCGCACTGGGCGCGGACCCGGCCGCCGCGATGGATCCGTTCATCGCGCCGCTGGACGAGTTCCATGTGCACACCGCGCCCGCCGACTGGCTGGAGGGCCTGGTCAAGGCGTACGTGGGCGACGGCATCGCGGCCGACTTCTACCGCGAGGTGGCCGCGCACCTGGACGAGGTCAGCCGGGATCTGATCGTCGAGGTGCAGCGCGACACCGGGCACTCGGCCTTCGTGGTCGACGCGGTGCGCTCGGCGATCGAGCGCGACCCCAAGGTGGCGGGCCGGCTCGCGTTGTGGGGGCGGCGGCTGATGGGCGAGGCGCTCAGCCAGGCGCAGCGGGTCGCCGCGGAGCGTGACGTGTTGTCCACGATGCTGATCGGCGGCGGGGCGGGCCCGGGCTTCGACCTGGCCGAGATCGGGCGGATGTTCAACCGGATCACCGAGGCGCACCAGCAGCGGATGGCCGCGCTCGGCCTGGCGTCCTGACCCGGAGCGGGCGCCCCGAAAACATTGCCGAAAACCCGAGAGTGGGTGGGTCCGCACGCGGATCCACCCACCCTCGGGTCGTGCGGGTGCCGGTGTCGGCACCCGGTGCTCAGGCGTTGGCGCCGAAGCCGACCTTGCGCGCCGACGACTCGCCGATCTCGACGTAGGCGAGGCGGTCGGCGGGCACGATCACCCGGCGGCCCTTCTCGTCCGTCAGGGACAGCAGCTTGGACGCCCCCGACAGCGCGTCGGCGATGGCCCGCTCGACGTCCTCCGGGTTGTCCGTGCTCTCCAGCACCAGTTCCCGCCCGGCGTGCTGTACGCCGATCTTGATCTCCACGGCTGTCCCTCCGGCCTTGAAATTCTGGAGATCGGCGCCGCGACGACCGCGGGCCGTACCCATTCCAGCAGGCTAGTCGAGAGCCGGGGTCACCCCACGCCATGACGGGTACGCCGAACGCGAACGCCGGACGGGAACAAGCGCGTCCTGGGCCCGACGCCGCAGGTCGGCGGGCGTTCAGTGCTGCGGGTCGTCCTTGCGCGGGAACCGCGAGATGCCGCGCCAGGACAACGACGAGACCAACAGCGAGGCGGCGTCGCGCGGGATGGTCGCGCCGCGCGCGATCCAATAGCGCGCGGTGACCTGCGCCATGCCGGTCAGGCCGATCGCCAGGAGCATCGACTCCTCCTGACCGAGCCCGGTGTCCTCGGCGATGATCTTGCTCACCGCCTCGGCGCACATCTCGCTGACCCGCTCGACGCGCTCGCGCACGGCGCTCTCGTTGGTCAGATCCGATTCGAAGACCAGACGGAACGCGCCGCCGTCGTCGTCGACGAACGCGAAGTAGGCGTCGACCGTGGCGGCCACGCGGAACTTGTTGTCGTGCGTCGACTCCAGCGCGCGCTGCACCGCCGCGAACAGCGCCTCGCAGTGCTGGTCGAGCAGCGCCAGATACAGCTCCAACTTGCCGGGGAAGTGTTGGTACAGCACGGGCTTGCTGACGCCGGCGCATTCGGCGATGTCGTCCATCGCGGCCGCGTGGTAGCCCTGCTTGACGAAGACTTCCTGGGCGGCGCCGAGGAGTTGCGTCCTGCGCGCGAGCCGGGGCAGCCGGGTACCGCGAGGACGGGGGTCCGCATCCTGGATGGCTGTCACGGGGCTCCTCAAGGTGTCGCTCAACGTGTCGCGGACACCGGATGGTTCGGTGATCCGGCGGGTCTCTCCACCACGTCATCCTACTTTCGGGTAACCCAGGGCGTAAGTTTCGTGGCGCAACGAAACAGGATCCCGCGCCTGTCACAACCCCCGCAAGGGGGCGCGTGAAGTGCGCGGAGGGTGCTCGCGAGCCCTGGGCGACGGTTCGGAATCGACGCTCATCGATAGTCGTCGTCCTCCTGGCGCCCGACTCCTCGGCGCTGCTCGGTCGCGTCCGCGGGGTCCACGCCATCGGGCACCGACTCCCATACGGGATCGCCGTCACCGTCGTCCGCCACCACCGCGGTGTGCTGATCCACCGCGTCCGGAACCGGAATCTCGGGGTCGTCGGCCGTCTCGTCGGAGAGTGCGGCGTCACCTTCCGTGACGTCTTCGAACTCGGGGGTTTCGTCGATGCGGTACATACGGCCTCCCTGCCCGTGCGGTGCGCCGCTATGCGGGCTTCCCGCAAGTCCATGATCCGCCCGGCGTGCGTTGCCGCACTTTCGGGATCGATGTCGAAACGTGATGTGGGAAGCGTTTACAGTGACGTCATGAAACAGGGCATAAGAGTCGAGAGCACCCGGGCCGACGAAGCCGGTCGAGGCATCCGCCCTTCCGTCTCAGTGATCATCTCGTAATATTGCCCACCGTGACGACCATCAGCCCCGCAAGCGAAGCCGACGCGACGCCTTGGCCTGCGCGTACGGTCGAAGTCGCCACCGGCAGCGAGGTCGTGGTGCGCCGCGACGCGCTCCGCGACGCCGACCTGCCACCCGCGATGATGATCCACGGCCTCGGCGGCTCCTCCCTGAACTGGACGGAACTGGCCGCCGAACTGCGGTCGGATCTTTCCGTGGAGATGATCGACCTGCCCGGGTTCGGGTATTCGCCGCCGCCGCGGAACGGGGACTACTCGATCTCCGCGCACTGTCGTGCGGTCGAGGGCGCGATCCTGTCGCTGCGCAAGGGTCCGGTGCACGTGTTCGGCAATTCGATGGGCGGCGCGGTGGCCACCCGGCTCGCCGCGCGACGCCCGGACCTGGTCCGCACGCTGACCCTGATCTCGCCCGCGCTGCCGGACCTGCGGGTGCGTACGTCGGTGCTGCCGACGGCGATGCTCGGTGTGCCCGGCGTGGGTCGCGCGTTGCTGCGGCTCAGCCGCAACATGACGCCCGAGCAGCGCACCCGGATGTCGATCGCGATGATGTACGGCAACCCGGACACGGTCGGCGACAAGGCATTTGCCGACGCCGCCGCCGAGTACCGGCGCCGACTCGAACTCCCGTACATGATGGACGCGTTCTCGCACTCGACCCGGTCGGTCATCGGGGCCTACCTGGAGCGCGGCGAGCGGGCGTTGTGGCGGCAGGCGGCCGACGTGCGGGCGTCGACGCTGCTCGTCTACGGGCGCCGGGACAGATTGGTCGACCCGCGCATGGCCAAGCGCGCGACCGAGACGTTCCCGGACGCACGACTGCTGGTGGTGCCCGACTCCGGGCACGTGGCCATGCTCGAACACCCCCGCGTGGTGGCCCGGGGTTTCCGCGATCTTCTCGACGGGGCCCTATCGCCGTCGAACGTGGTGGGGTGAACGCAGACTCATGGGACGTCACTCGGGAACGCAGACGAGCGTGCAGTACGGCGGTGAGGGGTTGCCGGACGACGCACTGTCCGGCGGCTACGCGGCGGTGCCGCAGCAGGGCGCGTACGGGCAGGTGCAGCAGGACGGATACGCCGGCGGCCTGATCGACACCTCGTACGCAGGCGCGTATCCCGGGCAGGACACCGGCTATCACGGCTACCCCGCGGACCCCGGCTACGGCGGCTACCAGGCCGCTCCGCAGGAGGGCCTGGGCTACGACGGCGGGCAGCAGCACGGCTGGGAGCACCCCGCGCCGGAGGCCGGCTCCGGGACCTGGACCGCGATCG
The DNA here is from genome assembly GCF_044765325.1 of Embleya sp. NPDC127516. NCBI lineage: Bacteria > Bacillati > Actinomycetota > Actinomycetes > Kitasatosporales > Streptomycetaceae > Embleya > Embleya sp. NPDC127516. The sequence goes on from NZ_JBIWJT010000003.1 coordinate 169,202, forward strand.
GGACGATGCCCGGCGAGCCCGCGCACTGGGACGACCCGCTGGAGCCGTACGGCGCGCAGGCCGCCTCGGGCGGCTACGCGGCACAGACGTTCGGCGCGGACACCTTCGGCACCGACACCTTCAACACCGACGGGTTGGGCACCGATACGTTCGGCGCGACCGCGTTCGCGGCCGGCTCGTTCGGCGGCGACGCCTACGGCGCGGACTCCTACGGCGCCGACCCGTACGCCACCGGCGGCTACACGGCGGTGGGTCACGCGAACGACCTGTACGCCGCGGACGGCTACCCCAGCGGCATGCACGCGGTCGTCGAGGCGCCCGCCGCGCCGATGTACGACACCACCACGTTCGAGCCGCAGAGCTTCGTCGGCTACGGCTACGACACGACGGGCGCCTACCAGGCCGTGTCGCCCGTGCGCGATCCGCTGGTGGACGCGCTGTACGAGATGCCCGCCGAGGCGGCGGAGGCGGCCGGTCCCGGTGCCGGGCAGTATGCGATGGAGGCCGAGCCGTGGGCCGTGTCGGCCCCCGAACTCGACCTGGAACAACTCTCGTTCGCGACCGAACCGGGCGAGGACTTCGCGGACGCGGAGTCGGCGTACGAGGTGGAGCCCGAGCCGGAGTACGGCTTCGAGCCGGACGCCGGGAGTGCCCCGCCCAAGGGCCGCGCGCAGACCCGGCGGGCGAACCGTCCCGCGCCGCGCAAGGGCCGGCGCACGCTGGTCGCGGCGAGCGGCGCGGTGGTCACCGGCGCGGTGCTCGCCGGCGCGGTCGTGCTCCAGATGCCCGACGAGGGCACGTCGAGCCAGGCCTCCGGCGACGACCAGGCCGGGCCGGGTGCCGCGCCTCGGCCCACCGACCAGGCCGCGTCGCGCTCCTCGGATCGCGACCCGGTCGCGCAGGGCGGTGCCTCGTCGTTGCCGCTGCCCACACCCGCGTCGCCGACCACCACCGACCAGCTCACCGTGCGCTTCCCGCTCGATCCCAAGCTCGGCCTGAGCGGCAGCTTCGACACGGTGCCCGGCAAGGAGGCCGCGCCCGGCCCCGGCCGCAAGTACACGTACGCCGTGGAGATCGAGCAGGGCCTGCAACTGGACGGCGAGCTGTTCGCCACCACGGTGCAGAAGACCCTGAACGACAAGCGCAGTTGGGCCACCGGCGGATTGACCTTCGAGCGCACCGACAACTCGCCGAAGGCGGACTTCGTGGTGCGGCTGGCCAGCCCGCAGTCGGTGCACAAGGCGTGCACCCCGATCGTGGGCGACACCAGCGCGGACAACGTCTCGTGCGACGCGTACGGCACCCGGTACGTGATGATCAACGCGTGGCGCTGGGCGCAGGGCTCGACCGCCTACGGAGACGACATCGTCGGCTACCGGCAGATGCTGATCAACCACGAGGTCGGGCACCGGCTCGGGCACAACCACGAGAAGTCCTGCGGCGCGGGCGGCATCGGCTCGGACCTGGCTCCGGTGATGATGCAGCAGACCAAGACCCGGGTCGCCAGTGAGGGTGCGATGAAGGGCGAGACCTGCGAGGCCAACCCGTGGCCGTACCCGACGGGCAAGCTCACCAAGTAGACCCGGCCGAGCCGCTCCGGGCGCCGTCGAAGGCGCCCGGAACGCATTCGCGCGCGCGAATCTCACGGACCGGACCCGGTGCCCGGGAATCGGGACGAGCGTGGCACTGTTGCGGTAGGAAAAGAGCCGAGATGAACAGTCCGACCATCGGAGTTTCCGTGTCGCAGCTACCACCCCTGGTCGAGCCGGCCACCGAGCTGACCGTCGACGAGGTCCGTCGTTACTCGCGCCACCTGATCATCCCCGACGTCGGGATGGACGGGCAGAAGCGGCTGAAGAACGCCAAGGTGCTCTGTGTGGGCGCCGGTGGCCTGGGCTCGCCGGCGCTGATGTACCTCGCCGCGGCCGGTGTCGGCACCCTCGGCATCGTCGAGTTCGACACCGTCGACGAGTCGAACCTGCAGCGTCAGATCATCCACGGACAGAGCGACATCGGTCGGTCCAAGGCCGAGTCCGCGCGCGACTCGGTCAAGGAGATCAACCCGTACACCAAGGTCGTCCTGCACGAAGAGCGGCTCGAGGCCGACAACGTGATGGAGATCTTCGGGCAGTACGACCTGATCGTCGACGGCACGGACAACTTCGCCACCAGGTACCTGGTCAACGACGCCTGTGTACTGCTGAACAAGCCGTACGTGTGGGGTTCGATCTACCGCTTCGACGGCCAGGCCAGCGTGTTCTGGTCCGAGCACGGCCCGTGCTACCGCTGCCTGTACCCGGAGCCCCCGCCGCCGGGCATGGTGCCCTCGTGCGCCGAGGGCGGCGTGCTGGGCGTGCTGTGCGCCTCGATCGGCTCGATCCAGGTCAACGAGGCGATCAAGCTGCTGATGGGCATCGGCGAGCCGCTGGTCGGCCGGCTGATGATCTACGACGCGCTGGAGATGACGTACCGCACCGTCAAGGTGCGCAAGGACCCCGAGTGCGCGGTGTGCGGGAAGAACCCGACCGTGACCGAGCTGATCGACTACGAGGCGTTCTGCGGCGTGGTCTCCGAGGAGGCCCAGGAGGCCGCGCTCGGTTCGACCATCACGCCCCGCCAGCTCAAGGAATGGCTCGACGCGGGCGAGAACATCGACCTGATCGACGTTCGTGAGCCGGGCGAGTACGAGATCGTCAGGATCCCGGGTTCGCGGCTGATCCCGAAGAACGAGTTCCTGATGGGCCGGGCCCTGGAGGAACTGCCGCAGGACAAGCGGATCGTGCTCAACTGCAAGACGGGCGTGCGCTCGGCCGAGGTGCTGGCGGTGCTCAAGAGCGCGGGCTTCGCCGACGCGGTGCACGTGGGCGGCGGCGTGATCGGATGGGTCAACCAGATCGAGCCGGAGAAGCCGGTCTACTAGGTCCTCGGGGCCGGATGCCCCCGAACGCCGGACGGGCCGATTCCCATCGGCCCGTCCGGCGTTTTTTCGGACCGTGGCGAGGGCTCAGATCGCCTGTTTGCGTTGCAGGTGGGTGAAGGCGAGCCAGCCGGGCAGCACCGGCAGCCAGAAGGTCAGGAAGCGGTAGAGCAGCACGGCGGCCGTCGCGGTCTCGAACGGCAGGCGAGCGGTGCTGGTCAGGCCCGCGATCAGGGCCGCCTCGACCGCGCCGATGCCGCCCGGGGTGGGTGCGGCCGAGCCGATCGCGTTGCCGGCCAGGAAGACCACCGCGATCGCGGCGAAGTTGGCCGAGCCGCCGAAGGCCCGCACGCTGGCGTCCAGACACAGGATGAAGGACAGCGTGAGCAACACCGTGCCGCCGAGGCCGGCCGCGAGCTTGGTCGGGGTCTGGAGCACGTCCAGCAGACGCGGCACGATGCCGGAGAAGAGTTGGCGCAACTGCTTGACGATCCAGCGCCGCAGCGGCGGTACGGCCATCACCAGCAGCGTCACCAGGGCCAGGACCAACAGGCCCGCGATCACCGCGCCCGACGGCGCGAAGGACGGCGTCTCGGCGGTGCCCGCGATGTAGCCGAAGAAGGCCAACAGGCCGACGTGGAAGACCAGGCCGCCCAACTGCGAGACGCCCACGCTCGCGGCGGCGAGGGTGGGCGGGATGCCGGCCTTCTGCAGGTAGCGGGTGTTCAACGCGACGCCGCTGACCGCCGGTGGCGCGACCAACTTCACGAACGAACCGGCGAGTTGCACCACGGTGGTGCGAAACAGCGACAGCCGTTCCGGGACGAAGCCGAGCAACATCAGCGCCGCGCACACGTAGCTGAGCGAGGAGGCCAGCAGGCCGATCGCCGCCCAGCCCCAGTTCGCGCTGTCGAAGATCTCGCCCAGGTCGACGTGGCTGAGCTGGGACAGCAGGAAATAGCCCGCGAACGCGCTGGCCACCACGGTGACCAGGGTGCGCGCGCGGACCCGCTCCAGGCGGACCGGCTCGACCTCGGCCTGCGGACGCAGCTCCAGGATCTGCTCGCGGATCCGGGAGAGCAGGTTCTTGTCCTTGCGCAGCACCGCACGGGTGCTGCGGCTGAGCGCGACCTTCTGCAACAGCGGCAGGCACGCGGCCACGGTGTCCGCGCCGAGCACCTCCGCGGCGGTGTGCACCGCGCGCTCCTCGCCCACCCGCAGCGCGATGGTGGTGAGCAACTGCGCGGTGTCGATCCGCAGCGCCAGATCGCCGGAGGCGATCTCGCCGGCTCGCAGGTCCACCAGCCACGGCTCCCCGGCGCCGTCCACCAGGATGCTCTCGGCGACCAACCGCCGGTGGGTGAGCCGGTGTGCCTGGAGCAGCCCCAGCAGTCCCCACAGTCGGGCCAACAGCTCGTCGGTGAGCTCGTCGTCCTCGAGGGTGTCCAGGGTGCGGCCGGGCACGTGCGCGTAGGCGAGCAGCGCGGCGTCCGGGCCGACCTCCGTGGTGGCCACCAGACGCGGCGCGCGCACCCCCGCGTCGGCGCAGGCGTACGCCATCAGCGACTCCTGCTCCAGCGCGCGGCGGGTGGACAACACGGTGCGGCGCTGGGTGACCCCGCGCAGCACCAGGCGGCGGTAGAAGCGGTAGATCGCGCCGGATGCCTGCTGGTCGCGGTCCAGCACGGTGACGTCCAGCAGCCGTTCGTCGGCCAGCCGGACCGCGTAGCGGCGGGTCTCCTCGGGGCCGTCGTCGGTGCGCACGCAGGACAACGCGACCAGGCCGAACCGGCGCAGCGCGGCGACCACCGACTCGGCCGGCGGCCGGGTGTTGGGCAGGCCGACCGCGTACAGCGTGGCGTAGGCGATGGTGCGGCCGAACAGCACGCTGGTGAGCAGCGCGACGGGTGTGGTGTACCCGCCGACCAGGACGGTCGCCGCGTTCAGCAGGAGCAGCGTCCACACCACCAACTGCCAGCGCGGTCTGCGGACCAGACCGACCGCGGTGACGTAGGCGACGATCGGCGCCAGGTAGCCGTGGACCGGGTCGGTCCAGCCGCTCCGCGGCAGCGGCAGCGGGCGGGTGAGCGCGTCGCGCAGCGCCTCGGGGCCGGGGCCGGTGATCCACCAGTCCAGGCCGAGTGAGGCCAGGTAGGTCATGGCGGCGGCGATCACCCCGTCGGCGACCCGCAACCCGTCCCGGCTGATCAGGCGTTCGATCCCGTAGGCCACCGGCACCACGAGCACCGCGACGGCGAACACCCCGCCGGAGAGGTTGAGCAGTAGGTGCGGCGTGCTGTTCTGGGCGCCGCGGACGATGTCCGATTCCAGGCCCGAGGTGGTCTGCCGGGCGATACTGGCCAGGAAGAAGACCACGCCGAGGGTGAGCACACCGAGCAGGACTCGGATCAAATCGGACGATCGGTGCACACGCAGCGGTTGCGAGGGCTCGACTACGAGGGCGCGCCCGTTCCCGGGGGCCCCCGTCGCGATCGTTCCGTCATGCTCTCGAATCACCCGTCACCACCGCGTCGATGGTGCCACGACCCGCGCCCGGGTTTGCGCCCGGCCGCGCCGAAGTGCGGCCGAAAGGGGCGGGCGGTCGTCCGACCCCGTGTCCGACGACTCTGTCACCATGTGCGGATGAGTGACCCTAACCCCTTCGCCGAGCGGGTGCTCGACCTGGTCGAGCGCATCCCGCCCGGGCGGGTGATGGCCTACGGGGACGTCGCCGAGGCCCTCCAGGAAGGCGGCCCACGGCAGGTCGGCCGCGTGATGGCGCTGTACGGCGGCGGGGTGCCGTGGTGGCGGGTGGTGCGCGCGGACGGCTCGTTGCCGTCGAGCCACGCGGTGCGCGCGCCCGGGCACTACCGGGCCGAGGGCACGCCGTTGCGTTCGGGCGGCGAGCGGGTGGACATCGGGCGGGCACGCTGGGTGCCGGCGCCCGACGAGGTGCCCGCGCAGGTGCCCGCCGACCGGGAGGATCCGCCGATCTCCTGACCGCGCGGGGTGGGCCGGGTCACAGTGGTCGCGCCCCGATCCGCGCCCGGAAGTCCTGTGTGCTCCCGGGGCGAGCGGGCCGGGTGTGATCTGATGGGCATCGGCCGCGCCCTGCCGACCGGGGCGCGGCCGACCCACCGCGACCGAGACCGCTGTCCGACCTGTCGACGGCGCGGCCCGTGCAGACACAGGATTCGACGGCGACCCGAAGGCACTTTCGGCCAGATGACCACCCCGACCCCGGCGTACCGCCTGCGGCGCACCCCCGTGGCCCCGCCCGCGCCCGTGATACCCGACGACTATCAGCGTGCCGTCGTCGAGCACCGCGGCGGGCCGCTGCTCGTGCTCGCGGGTCCCGGCACGGGCAAGACCACGGTGCTCGTGGAGGCGGTCGCCGAGCGGGTGGCGCGTGGGATCCGGCCGGAGGAGATCCTGGTCCTGACCTTCGGTCGCAAGGCGGCGGGCGAGTTGCGCGACCGGTTGACCGCGCGGCTGCGCGCCGCCGGGGCGCGGACCGCGGCGGTGCCGACCGCGACCACGTTCCACTCGTTCTGCTACGCACTGGTGCGCGAACACCAGCCGGCCGAGTTGTTCAGCTATCCGCTGCGCCTGTTGACCGGTCCCGAGCAGGACGTGTTCGTGCGCGAACTGCTCGCGGGCGGGGTCGAGGAGGGCAGCCAGAGCTGGCCCGCCGAGCTGCGTGCGGCGGTGGGCACCCGGGGCTTCGCCGACGAGGTGCGTGCGGTGATCGCGCGCAGCCGCGAACTCGGGCTCGATCCGGACGCGTTGGCCCGGTTCGCCAAGGACACCGGGCGTCGGGACTGGGGGGCCGCGGCCGACTTCCTCGCCGAGTACCTGGACGTGATCGACGCGCAGGGCGTGGTCGACTACGCCGAACTGGTGCACCGCGCGGTGTTGCTCGCCGAGCGGCCGGAGACCGCCGAGATCCTGCGCGGGCGCTACAAGGCGGTGTTCGTCGACGAGTACCAGGACACCGACCCGGCGCAGGTGCGCCTGCTGGCGGCGCTGGCCGGGGACGGGCGGGACCTGATCGCGGTGGGCGACCCGGACCAGTCCATCTACGCGTTCCGCGGCGCGGACGTGAACGGCATCCTCGACTTCCCGCACCGGTTCCCGCGTGCCGACGGCGAGCCCGCGGACATCGTCGTGCTGCGCACCTCGCGCCGGGCGCCGGCCGGGCTGCTGGCCGCGTCCCGGGTGGTCACCCAGCGCATGCCGCTGAGCCGGCTGCCCGGCGACCGGGTGCGCGCGCACCGCGAGTTGATCCCGTCGGTGTCGGGTGAGCGGGATCCGAGCCGGGTCGAGGTGTACACGTACCCCACGCCCGGCGCGGAGTTGGACAACATCGCCGACATCCTGCGCCGCGCGCACCTGGAGGAGGGTGTGCCGTGGGGGGAGATGGCCGTGCTGGTGCGCTCGGGCGCGCGTTCGATCCCGGGTCTGCGGCGGGCGCTGTCGGCCGCCGGGGTGCCGCTGGAGATCGCCGGCGACGAGTTGCCGATCGCGGCCGAGCAGGCGGTGTCGCCGCTGTTGACCGCGCTGCACGTGGCGGCGGATCCGAACGTGTTGGACGCGGAGACCGCGCGCGCGTTGTTGCAGTCCCCGCTGGGGGGGTTGGACGCGGGCGATCTGCGGCTGCTCGGGCGGGCGCTGCGGGCCGAGGAGCGGGCCGCGTCGGGCGCCTCGGTGACCAGTACCCGGCCCTCCGCCGAGCTGATCCGGGACGCGCTGGCCGAGCCCGGGCAACTGGTCGGGATAGAGCAGCGGGTCGGCGGCGGCGCGTTGCGCCTGGGCATGCTCGTCCGCAAGGCGCGCGAGGTGCTCGCGGGCGGCGGCAGCACCGAGGACGCGCTGTGGGAGCTGTGGCAGGGCACGCCCTGGCCCGGACGGCTGGAGCGCGCGGTGTTGCGCGGCGGTACCGCCGGGCGCAACGCGGACCGCGACCTGGACGCGGTGGTGGCCCTGTTCGAGGTGGCCGCCAAGGCCGAGGAGCGGGCCGGCCATCGGGGCGCGCTGAACTTCCTGGCCGAGCTCAAGGCCCAGCAGATCCCCGGCGACCGGCTCGACGACAGCGCGCTGCGCGGCGAGTCGGTGCGCTTGCTGACCGCGCACCGGGCCAAGGGCCTGCAGTGGCGCCTGGTGGTGGTGCACGGGGTGCAGGAGGGGCTGTGGCCGGACCTGCGTCGCCGGGGTTCGCTGCTGGAGGCGGACCGGATCGGTTCGGACGGCCTGGCCGAACCGCTGTCGCCGGGCGCGCTGCTCGCCGAGGAGCGGCGGTTGTTCTACGTCGCGGTCACCCGGGCGAAGGAGCGGCTGGTGGTGACCGCGGTCGACTCCAGCTACGACGACGGCGACCAGCCCTCGCGCTTCCTGGAGGAGCTGGGGGTCACGCCGGTGGAGGTCAAGGAGCGGCCCCGGCGTCCGCTGTCCACCTCGGCGCTGGTGGCCGAGCTGCGGTCGGCGGCGGTGGATCCGCTGGCGCCCGCCGTGCTGCGCCGGGCCGCCGCGCGGAGGTTGGCCGCGCTCGCGGACCTGCGCGACGACGAGGGTCATCCGCTGGTGCCGGCCGCGCACCCGGACCGGTGGTGGGGGCTGGTGGCGCCGACGGATCCGGGGGTGCCGATCCGGGATCCGGACGGCGCGGTGCGCTTGTCCGGCAGTTCGGTGGCCAAGGTGCGCGACTGCGCGCTGAGCTGGTTTCTGGGCAGCGAGGTGCACGCGGACTCGCCGCGTTCGGCGGCGCTGGGCTTCGGCAACGTGGTGCACGCGCTCGCGGACGAGGTGGGTACCGGCGCGACCGCGGCCGAGTTGCCGGTGCTGATGGACCGGCTGGACCGGGTGTGGGACGCGTTGGCGTTCGACGCGCCGTGGCAGTCCGAGCAGCAGAAGGACGAGGCCCGGACGGCGCTGGAGCGGTTTTTGTCCTGGCACACCCACGAACGGCACCGGGTGGTCGCGGCCACCGAGCACGGCTTCGAGGTCGAGCTGACCGCGGGCGAGTACCGGGTGGTCATCCGGGGCTCGATGGACCGGGTCGAGCGCGGCGAGGACGGCCTCGCGTACGTGGTCGACTTCAAGACCGGGCGTCGGCCGCCGACGCGCACCGAGATCGAGGACCACCCGCAACTCGCGGTGTACCAGGTCGCGGTCGCGGCCGGCGCGCTCGACGATCTGCCCGGTTTCGAGGGCGGGCGACCGGCCTCCGGCGGTGCCGAGTTGATCCAGTTGCGCACGCCGGAGAAGGGCGACGCCGAGCAGCCGCTGGTGCTGGCCCAGGACCCGCCGCTGCCCGGACCGGACGGCGGGACGTGGGTGGGCGGGTTGCTGGCGGACGTGGCCGGCCGGATCATCGGCGAGCGGTTCACCCCCAGCACGGGTTCGCACTGCGACATGTGCGATTTCCGCAAGTGTTGCAGCGCGCGTCCGGAGGGACGGATGACGGTCGACTAGCCGGTGTGGCCGGTTCCGACGCATCCGCCTGTCGGCATTTCCCCGTGAAGCCGTACGTATCGGGGCGGTTGATCATGCTTTCTTTGCCATGGCCATACTCGTGCGCAGGCCCCTCCGGTCCCCGAGTCAAGGAGTTTCGTGCGCACTGCACGTATGTTTGCGATCGTCCCCGTCGTCGCTGTCGCCTTCGCCGGGCTGACCGCCTGTGGCGGTTCGGAGGCGAAGTCGAACGCCGGAACCGACGCCAAGACGTTGGCCGACGAGGCGCAGCGGCTGCTCGAGTCCGTCGCCGACTACAAGATGGTCGGTGGTGGTCGGGACGAGGAGACCAGGATCGAATGGGACCTGTGCATCCGCAACGGCGCGGACGTGCAGGGCAGGATGGTCATCGACGGCGACCCGGTCGAGATGATCATCGTCGGCAAGGACCAGTACATGAAGGCCGACTCGGCCTTCTGGAAGAAGTCGATGAGCGACACCGTCCCGGCCGCGGTCCTGGATCGGGCCGTGGCCGTGGTGTCCGGCAAGTGGGTCAAGACCCCGGTGGACGACGAGGACGGCGGCCCCGGCAGCATGGCCGACTTCTTCGACGGCTCCACCGACGGGGTGAGCAAGGGCGAGCCGGTCAAGATCGACGGCGTGAAGGTGATCCCGCTCAGCAAGAAGGACGAGGACGGCGTCACGACCACCGTCTATGTGCGGGAGAAGGGCAAGCCCTACCCCTACCTGGCCAAGTCCGAGGGCGACGGCGACATGTCGGTGAAGTTCACCAAGGGCAAGAGCAAGTGCGAGCCCACCGCGCCGGCCGAGTCGATCACCAAGGAAGAACTGAAGGGCCAATTCAAGGACGCGTGATCGGGCGCCGCGCCCGGACACCGGCCCCGTACCGCGACCGCTCCTGTCGCCGTGCGGGGCTAGTCTTCCTCCGGTGCACGCCGTACTGACCGACCCGGACGACCTGTGTCGTCTTCTGGGGATCCCCTTCACACCGGAGCAGCTCGACGCGGTGCTCGCGCCGCTGAGCCCCGGGGTGATCGTGGCCGGGGCCGGATCCGGCAAGACCACGGTGATGACCGCGCGGGTGGTGTGGCTGGTGGGCACCGGTGCGGTGCGTCCCGACCAGGTGCTCGGCCTCACCTTCACCAACAAGGCCGCCGGTGAGCTGGCGCAGCGCGTGCGCAAGGCGATCGGGCAACTGCGCGGCGGCGAGATCCCGGCCGACGAGGACGCCGGCGAGCCCACCGTGTCCACGTATCACGCGTTCGCCGGCCGGCTGCTCCAGGAGCACGGGCTGCGGATCGGCCTGGAACCCTCCGCCCGGTTGCTCGCCGACGCGACGCGCTATCAGCTCGCCGCCCGGGCCGCGCGCACCGCGCGGGGCCCGTTCCCCACGCTGACCGGCCGGCTGCCCGACGTGGTGGCCTCCGTCCTGCATTTGGGCGGCGAACTCGCCGAGCACCTGGTGCCCGTCCACCGGCTCCAGGAGTGGGACCGGGCCTTCGTCGCCGACGTCGAGGCCGCCGCGAAGCCCTCCGCCGCCGCGCGCAAGGCCGCCGACGCCGCGCGCAACCGGCTCGACCTGACCCGCCTGGTCGACGCGTACGCCCACGCCAAGAGCGGCCGCGACCTGCTCGACTTCGGCGACCAGATCGCCTACGCGGCCAGGATCGCCGGCGAGCGGCCCGAGGTCGGCGAGATCCTGCGCGACACCTACAAGGTCGTGCTCCTGGACGAGTACCAGGACACCTCGGTGGCCCAACGCGTGCTGCTGCAGGGGCTGTTCGGGCACGGCCACCCGGTGACCGCGGTGGGTGACCCGTGCCAGGCGATCTACGGCTGGCGCGGTGCCTCGGTCGCCAACATCCACGACTTCCCGATGCACTTCCCGCAGCGCGACGGCACCCCCGCGGCCCGCTACGCGCTGTCCGAGAATCGGCGTAGCGGCGGCCGGATCCTGGCCTTCGCCAACGACCTCTCCGAGCCGTTGCGCACCCCCGAGAGCGGCGTGGAGGCGCTGCGCCCGGGCCCCGGCGCCGAGCACGAGGGGTGGGCCGTCGCGGCGCTGCTGCCCACCCACCGTGCGGAGATCGACTGGCTCGCGGACCGGATCGGTACCGCGATCGGCACCGTCCTGGACAAGAACGGCGACCCGATCACCCCCGGCGACGTCGCCGTGCTCGCGCGCACCGCGGCCGACTTCGCGGACATCCACGCGGCGCTGGTGCGCCGCGACATCCCGGTCGAGGTGGTGGGCCTGTCCGGGCTGCTGCACCTGCCCGAGGTGGCCGATCTGGTGGCCGTGTGCGAGGTGCTCGACGACCCCACCGCCAACTCCGCGCTGGTGCGTCTGCTGGCCGGGCCGCGCTGGCGGATCGGGCCGCGCGACCTGGCCCTGCTCGGTCGCCGGGCCGCCGAACTGGTCCGCGTCGATCGGGCCGGCGCCGACGACGCGGACGCGCGCCTGGAGGAGGCGGTGGCCGGGATCGACCCCACCGAGGTGGTCTCGCTCTCCGACGCGCTCGCCGACCCCGGCGAGCACCACCCCTTCTCGGCCGAGGCGCGCCGCCGGTTCGCCCGGGTCGCCACCGAGATCCGCGACCTGCGCCGGCACCTGGGCGAGCCGCTGATGGACCTGCTGCACCGGGTGCTGGCCGGTACCGGCCTGGAGGTCGAACTGTCCGCGTCGCCCGGCGCACTGGCCGCGCGCCGCCGGGAGACGCTGCACGCGTTCCTGGATGTTGCGGCGGGCTTCGCCGACCTGGACGGCGACCCCTCGCTCACCGCGTTCCTGGCCTTCCTGCGCACCGCCGCCGAACACGACAAGGGGCTGGACGGCAGCCTGCCCACGGCCGGCGACTCGGTGAAGGTGCTCACCGCGCACAAGTCCAAGGGCCTGGAGTGGGAGGTGGTGGTGGTCCCCGGGTTGATCGAGGGCGTCTTCCCGAGTGTGCGTACGCAGACCAAGTGGATCACCAACGGCAAGGCGCTGCCGCATCCGCTGCGCGGCGACGCGGACGCGCTCGCGGTGTTGCCGGACCTGACGCCCAAGGGCTTCAAGGCGTTCGACGCCGCGATGCGCGAGCACCAGGCGACCGAGGAGCTGCGCCTGGGCTACGTGACCTTCACCCGCCCCAAACAACTGCTGATCGCGTCCGGCCACTGGTGGGGGCCGACCCAGAAGAAGCCGCGCGGTCCGTCGGCGTTCCTCACCCGGCTCCGCGAACACTGCCGGGCCGGCAACGGCACCGTCGAGGTGTGGACGCCCGAACCCGCCGAGCCGGTCAACCCGTATCTGGCGGACACCCTCGAACACGCCTGGCCGCTGCCGCTGGACCCGACCGCGCTGGTGGAGCGCCGCCGGGCGGCCGACGCGGTGCTCGCCGAACTCGCCCGGCGCGAGGCCGCCCGACGGGTCGACCACGCGATGCAGCACCCGTCGGTCGAGCCCGAGTCCGAGTCCGAGTCCGAGTCCGAGCCTCGGATCGAACCCGAGCCCGAGTTCACCGTCGCCCCGGGCCCGGCCGACGACGAGCGGGTGCCGGTCGAGGTCTACGACGCCCACATCCCACCGGACCCGGAGCACGAGGCGCCGCCCCCGGAGGACGACCCCGGACCGCCCGCCCGCGACCTGCCCTCGCGCGACCACGACGACTCCCGCGAGCACACCGACGAGGTACGCGCCGGGCACCCGGCGGTCGAGGGCCCCGAGACCGGCGCCGCCGCCCGGTTCGAGCCCACCCCGGACGAGCTGGCCCTGATCGAGTCGTGGGACCGCGACCTGGTCCGGCTGGCCGAGGAACTGCGCCGCGGCCGATCCGGGGTGCGCGAGGTGCCGCTGCCCGCGACGTTGTCCGCGTCCCAGATGTTGCGCCTGTCCAACGACCCGGACGGCCTCGCGCGCGAACTGGCCCGGCCGATGCCGCGCCCGCCCGCCCCCGCGGCCCGCCGCGGCACCCGCTTCCACGCGTGGGTCGAGTCGTTGTTCGGCGAGCGCCCGCTGCTGGAACCGGACGACCTGCCCGGCGCGGCCGACGAGGAGATCACCGACGAGGCGGACCTGCTCGCGCTCCAGGAGGCGTTCCTGCGCACGCCCTACGCGCAGCGCGCCCCGTACCGGGTGGAGGCGCCCTTCCAGCTCTTCCTCGGCGGCCGGATCGTGCGCGGCCGGATCGACGCGGTCTATCGCGAGGGCACGGGGTTCGAGGTGGTCGACTGGAAGACCAACCGGGTGCAGAACGCGGACCCGCTCCAGCTCGCGGTCTACCGGTTGGCCTGGGCCGAATACGCCGACGTGCCGATCGAGGAGGTCTCGGCCGCGTTCTTGTACGTGCGCACCGGGGAACTCGTCCGGCCCAAGGGATTGCCCGGACGAGACGAACTGGAACAGTTGTTCACGGAAGGTGACGAACCGGGCCCGGGCCAGGGTTCTTGATCCGGAGGAAACCCCGGTCGGGTGACGATGGGCCCGATGCAGCCGGTTTCCGACACTCGTATGGTTTATGAGGATCGGCAGTACGGCGAACTTCGAACGGGACGGGATACGGCACCGGTGCGCGGAACAGCACAGACGAGACGGGCACTGCGGCTTGTCGGCGTCGCGGGTGATCGCCCCCTGCTGCCGGTGATCGGCCTGGTCCTGCGCCTGCTGTCGTTCCTGGTGATCTTCGCGGTGGTGGTGCTGGCCGCCGCTACGCCGGAGAACGTGCACGTGGGGCCGCTGCTCGCGGTCGCGCCCGCGCTGTCCGGACTCACCCAGACGGCCCCGCGCGGACCACTGATCACCGGGGCGGTGGCGGCCGTGGTGGCGGTGGCGCTGACCGCGCTCGGCCAGGGCCGAGGCGGCGGCGAGCCGTTCATCACGCTCGTGTCGATCGCGCTGGTGACCGCGACCGCGTGGGCCGGTGTACATGTGCGCATGCGCCAGGAACGCACCATCGAGGAGGTGCGCAGCGTCGCCGAGGCGGCCCAGGAGGTGCTGCTGCCCCAGGTGCCCCGGTCCATGGGCTCGCTCACCGTCGGTGTGCGCTACCGCGCGGCGGCGGCCGAGGCGCGGATCGGCGGCGACCTGTACGAGGTGGTGCCCACGCCGTTCGGTGTCCGGGTGGCCATCGGCGATGTGCGCGGCAAGGGGCTGGGCGCGGTGCGTACCGCCGCCGCGGTGCTCAGCGCGTTCCGCGAGGCGGCGTACGAGGAGCCGGACCTGCCGGGCGTGGCGCGGCGGCTCTCGGCGAGCCTGGAGCGTCGGCTCGGCGAGGACGACGAGGAGTTCGTCACGCTGATCCTGCTCGGCTTCCCGAGCGATGCCGCGTGTGTGGACATCCTCAACTGCGGCCACCCCGCGCCGCTGCTGCTGCGTGCCGGGCACGCGCAGGCGCTGGACCCGCCGGCCCCGACGCCGCCGCTGGGCATCCTGGACCTGCGCGAGTCGGACCTGCCGGTGCTGCGCGTGCCGTTGCTGCCCGAGGACCGGCTGCTGCTGTACACCGACGGGATCATCGAGGCGCGCAACGCGGCCGGCGAGTTCTACCCGCTGCCCGACCGCGCCCCCGACAGCCTGCCCGGCGTCGAGGACACCCTGGACCGGCTGGAGGCGGACGTGCAGCGGCACGTGGGCCACCCGCTCCAGGACGACGCGGCGATGGTGCTCCTGCGCTACCGGCCCGTGCTCGCCCGGCAGGACGGGCTGCGCGGGGCGCGCCTGAGCGCCTGAACCCCCGGCGCGCTCACCCCACGTTCACCTCCACCACCAGTGCGCAGTGGTCCGAGACGCCCAGCCGGACCGCCTCGGTGCGGCGCACCGCCTCGGGACCGATTCCGTGTCCGAGCACGTGGTCGAACTGGACCCTGGGGTGATACGAGGGATACGTGGGCACCCGGGCCAGCGACCGCCAGCGCACGGCTCCCGCCCCCGCGCCGCGACCGCGCCGACCCACCACCGCCTGCGGGATGCGCCCGGGCAGGTTGAAGTCGCCGAGCAGCAACTGCGGACCGGGCAGGTCGGCGGTGGAGCGGCGGATCCGGGCGAGCTGGGAGATGTTCCAGCCGGGCACGAAGGACAGGTGCGCCGCGAGCACCGTGAACGGTCCGTGCGGGCCCTCCACGACCGCCGCGAGCACCCCGCGGGGTTCGTCCGGCACGCGGGTCAGGCCGGGCCGGCCCTGCACCCGCAGCGGCAGGCTCAGCGGCGCGGCCGGGAAACGCCGGACCCGCCAGCGCGACACCGGCAGCCGGGACAACAGCGCGATGCCGTACCCGGGGCCGCCCTCGCCCCGCTCGTCCGCCGTGTACACCCGACGCTCGCCCGGCACCGGATCGTCCTCGGTCCAGCCCGACACGGGCGCCGGCACACCGTGCACCGAGGCCAGAAAGCGCCACTGCGACATGCCCAGCGCCTCGGCCGCGATCGCCGCCTGGTCCGCGCCGCCCGAGCGCTCCTGATGCCGGTCGACCTCCTGGAGGGCCACGATGTCCGCGTCGAGATCGGCCAGCGCGGCGCGCAGCCGCTCCGGGTCGGATTCGCCGTCGGCCAGGTCCATGCCGTGCAGCAGATTGAAGGTCGCGACACGCAACGTGGTCATCGCCCGACGGTAACCCCACCGGGTGCGGAGCGTGCGGCGATCGGCGCGCCGGCGCCCGGTGCCACCCGCCCGGGCGGCGGGCATATGGTCGAATCCATGAGCATCCCCGACCGCGACATCTCCGCCTATGTGCACGCGCACGCCGCCGACTTCTTCGCCGATCTGCGCACCTGGCTGGCCATCCCGTCGATCTCCGGCGACCCGGCCGCGGCGGCCGACGTCGAGCGCAGCGCGTGGTGGCTGGGCGGCGCGTTGCGCGACGCCGGTTTCCCCACCGTCGAGGTGTGGGAGACGTCCGGGCTGCCGGCCGTGTTCGCCGAGTGGCCCTGCGCCGACCCGGACGCGCCCACCGTGCTGGTCTACGGGCACCACGACGTGCAGCCCGCGGCGCTCGCGGACGGGTGGAGTACGCCGCCGTTCGAGCCGACCGACGTGGGCGATCGGCTGTACGCGCGCGGCGCGGCCGACGACAAGGGTCAGGTGCTCTTCCACCTGCTCGGCGTGCGCGCGCACCTGGCCGCGACCGGGCGGGACACGCCCGCGGTCAACCTCAAGCTGATCGTCGAGGGCGAGGAGGAGTCCGGCTCGGAGCACCTGCCGGCGCTGCTGCGCGGGCGCCGGGACCGCCTGGCGTGCGACGTCGTGGTGGTCTCGGACACCGGCATGTGGGGCGCGGACACGCCCAGCACCTGCACCGGCATGCGCGGCCTGGCCGAGATGCAGATCGACCTCTTCGGTCCCACCTCGGACATCCACTCCGGCTCGTTCGGCGGCGCGGTGCCCAACCCGGCAACCGCACTGGCCCGGCTGATCGCCGCGCTGCACGACGAGGACGGCCACGTCGCGATCCCGGGCTTCTACGAAGGCGTCGGCGAACTCACGGACCGCGAGCGGGAGTTGTTCGCCAAACTGCCGTTCGACGAGGCCGCCTGGCTGGGCAACGCGAAGTCCGCCGCGGCGAGCGGCGAGGCCGGCTACAGCACACTGGAGCGGGTGTGGGCACGCCCCACCGCCGAGGTCAACGGCATCTGGGGCGGCTACACCGGCCCCGGCCGCAAGACCATCGTGCCCGCCTCCGCGCACGCGAAGATCTCCTTCCGGCTGGTGGACCGCCAGGACCCGGAGCGGATCGAGCAGGTCGTGCGCGCGTGGGTGGCCGAGCGGCTGCCCGCCGGGATCCGCTGCGAACTCGACTTCGGCACCGGCGTCCGGCCGTGCCTGACCCCGCTGGACCATCCCGCGCTGCGCTCGGTGGTCCGCGCGCTCGGCCGCGCGTTCGACACCGAGATCCTGTACACCCGCGAGGGCGGCTCCGGACCCGAGGCGGACCTCCAGGAGGTGCTGGGCGCGCCGGTGGTCTTCCTCGGCGTCTCGCTGCCCGACGACGGCTGGCATTCGGTCGATGAGAAGGTGGAGAAGCCGCTGCTCCTCAAGGGCGCGGAGGCCGCCGCGCACCTCTGGGAGGACCTCGCGGCGACCTGGCACGAAGCACGATCCGGGAGGGACGTCAGTTGATCCACCCCAAGCCTGTCGCCGGGCAGGCACTGGCCCGATCCGCCCTCGACCGGGCGGCCGAACACCGCCTGGACCAGGGGTGGTTGGACCGGGCCTGGCGCGCGCCCGAGACGCGCGTGCTGGTCCTGGGACAGGGCCGGGCGCACTGGTCGGGCGACACGGGCGCGCCGCACCTAGTCCTGGTCGATCCGGCACACGCGCCGGAGGGCGAGCGTTACCTGCTCGGCGTCGACGCGGCCGGTGTGTGCTACTTCGCGGTCTCGGTGGGGGAGTTGGCCGAGCCCGCGGCGGGAGTGCGCGAGGGCACCCTGCGCGAACTCGGCACGCTCCTGGACGACCGGGACGCGGGACTGCTCGTGCACGCGACCGGCCTGCACCACTGGCACCGCACCCACACGTTCTGCGCGCGCTGCGGGCAGCCGACCGAGATCGCCGCGGCCGGGCACGTGCGGCGCTGTCCGGCCTGCGGGGCCGAGCACTACCCGCGCACCGACCCGGCGGTGATCATGCTGGTGCTGGACCGGGACGACCGGTGCCTGCTCGGCCGGCAGGCGAGCTGGCCGGACAAGCGGTTCTCCACCTTCGCCGGCTTCGTCGAGCCCGGCGAGTCGCTCGAACAGGCCGTCGCGCGCGAACTGCACGAGGAGGTCGGCGTGCGTACCGCGTCCACGGAGTACCTCGCCAGCCAGCCCTGGCCGTTCCCGTCCAGCCTGATGCTGGGCTTCTTCGCCTACGCGGTGGACGAGAGGGTGCGGGTGGACGGCGAGGAGATCTCCGAGGCGTACTGGTACTCGCGGGCGCAGCTCAAGGAGGCGGTCGGCACGGGCGAGGTGGTCCTGCCCGGGGCGTTGTCGATTGCCCGCCACCTGATCGAGAAGTGGTACGGCGAGGCGCTGGACGAGGACAACCACTGGTAGTCCCGGCCCGCACGTGCGGCGGCCCGCGACGGGAATCCGTCGCGGGCCGCCGCCACGCGGGGGTACGGCTCGCCCGGGTTCAGGCGGCGAGCTCCGCGACGGCGGCCTTGACCTGGGCCAGGCTCGGGTTGGTCGCGGTCCACAGCGGTGCCCCGCCGTCGGGCGGCAGGATGACCAGCGTCGGCACGGTCTGGTTGCCGCCGTTCACGCTCATCACGAAGTCGGCGGCCTTGGGGTCGTGCTCGATGTTCACCTCGGTGTAGGCGATGCCCTCGCGCTCCATCTGGCTCTTGAGCCGGCGGCAGTAGCCGCACCACGTCGTGCTGTACATCGTCACGGGGGCCGACATCGTCATGCACTCCTTTGTGTTCGCCCGGTCCGGGAACGGTTGTCCACATCGGCAACATGTGCGCGGTCGGTTTGATTCCACACCTGTGCGGATCACCGGGGGCTGTGCACAAGCGGCCTCGGGCCGAGGGGATGCCTGAGAGGATGGGCCGATGATCGCTTCCCCCGACGACGTCCTGGACGCGCTCGATCCCGAGCAGCGGCGGGTGGCCAAGGCCGTCGACGGCGCCGTGTGCGTGCTCGCGGGCGCGGGCACCGGCAAGACCCGCGCGATCACCCACCGCATCGCCTACGGCGTGCTGACCGGCACGATGCAGCCCGGCCAGACGCTCGCGGTCACCTTCACCGCGCGGGCCGCGGGGGAGATGCGCGGCCGGCTGCGCGACCTGGGCGTGCCCGGCGTGCAGGCGCGCACGTTCCACGCGGCGGCGCTGCGCCAGCTCTCGTACTTCTGGCCGAAAGTGTTCGGCGGTGCCCCGCCGCAACTGGTGGAGACCAAGTTCCTGCTCGCCCGCGACGCGGTGCAGCACTGCCGGCTGCGGGCTGATCGGGCCGAGCTGCGCGACATCATCGGCGAGATCGAGTGGGCCAAGGCCACCCAGACCGCGGCGGACGACTATCCGCGCGCGGTGCTCGCGGCGGGCCGCAAACCGCCGCGCGCGGCGGCCGAGATCGCCCACGTCTACGCGGCCTACGAGAAGATCAAGTCCGGCAAGGGCCTGATGGACTTCGAGGACGCGCTGCTGCTGACCATCGGCCTGCTCGACGAGCGCCCCGAGGTGCGCGAGGCGGTCCAGGCGCAGTACCGGCACTTCACCGTGGACGAGTACCAGGACGTCAACCCGCTCCAGCAGCGGCTGCTCGACCTGTGGGCGAACGAGGCGCGCAGCCTGTGCGTGGTCGGCGACGCGAGCCAGACCATCTACTCGTTCACCGGCGCCACACCCGCCTACCTGCTCGACTTCCGCCGCCGCTACCCGGACGCGGAGGTGGTCGAGCTGGTCCGCGACTACCGCTCCACGCCGCAGGTGGTGGGCCTGGCCAACCGGCTGCTCGCGCACGCCACGGGCGAGGCCGCCAAGCACCGGCTGAAGCTGATCTCGCAGCGCGGCGAGGGCCCGGCGCCGCGCTTCGTCGAGCACGCCGACGAGCAGGCCGAGGCGGAGAGCACCGCGAAGCAGATCCGCGCGCTGATCGACGAGGGCGTGCGGCCCGCCGAGATCGCCGTGCTGTTCCGTACCAACTCGCAGTCCGAGTCCTACGAACAGGCGCTGGCCGATCAGTCGGTGGCGTACCTGCTCAAGGGCGCCGAACGGTTCTTCGAGCGGGCGGAGGTCCGGCAGGCGATGGGCTTCCTGCGCGCGCACGCCATCTCCGGCGGGCCCGAGGCCGAGCGCGGCCCGCTCGCGGGCGAGGTGCGCGCGGTGCTGGGGAACACCGGGTGGAGCGCGCAGCCGCCCGCCGGATCCGGCCAGGCCCGGGAGAAATGGGAATCGGTGGCCGCGCTGCTGCGGCTCGCCGAGGAGTTCGAGGTCAAGCGGCCGGAGGCGACGCTGCGCGACTTCACCGCGGAGTTGGCCGAGCGGGCGAGCGCGCAACACGCGCCGACGGTCGAGGGCGTCACCCTCGCGTCGCTGCACGCGGCCAAAGGCCTGGAGTGGGACGCGGTGTTCCTGGTCGGCCTCAACGAGGGGATGATGCCGATCGCCTACGCGGACACCCCGGACAAGATCGAGGAGGAGCGCCGGCTGCTCTACGTCGGGGTGACCCGGGCGCGCGAGCGGCTGACCCTGTCCTGGTCCCTGGCCCGCACTCCGGGCGGCCGAGGCCGCAAGGCGTCCCGGTTCCTCGACGGCCTGCGCGGCGCGGACGGCTCGCGCGGCACGGGCTCCGCGCTGCCCGACGCGTTCCGTTCACCGGCCCGCGGCCCGGACGGTACGGTCCGGCCCCGGCGCAAGGTGGGCCCGGTGCGCTGCCGGGTGTGCGCCCGGGCGCTCCAGGACGCCGCCGAGCGCAAGATCGGACGCTGCCTGGACTGCCCCTCGGACGTCGACGAGTTCCTCCTCGAGCAGTTGATCGTGTGGCGGCAGGGGCGGGCACAGGAGCAGAGCCAGCCGGCGTTCGTCGTCTTCACCGACGCGACGTTGACCGCGATCGCCGAGACCCGGCCGCTCAACGAGCGGCAACTGGCCGCGATCCCGGGGGTGAGCCGAACCAAGCTGGAGCGATTCGGTGACGACGTGCTCGCGCTGTGTGCCGGTAACGACCTCGCGATCGAGCCCGCGCCGGAGGACTTCGGGCACATCCCGGAGGACGAGGATGCTCCTGCCGGGGAGTGAGATCCGAGGGGTTTCCCTCGAGTGACGAGGACCATGCAATAAATCGTTTGCGTCTCGCTCCGAACCGCATCTACGCTCACGAGCACGGTCGGAACGTTCGACCGTGCTCGTCCATGAAACCTGGAAACACCCCTGCGGTGTTCCCCGAACCCTCTCGAAAGGAGGTGAACGTCGTGATTACCAGGAACTTGAAAGCCCAGCGTCAGGCGTTCACCGCCGCTTCGGTCGTGGTGTCGGTGGGCTCCGCCAAGCTGTCGCATGCCGATCTCTCCCTGCCCAAGTCCGGCCTGGCCGGGCTCCCCACGGATCTGTCCTATGCCGGGACCGATGCCCTGATCACCGCCTCCGCGCGACTGCGCGGCAACGGCAGTGGTGCGTCCGCAGTCGCGGGTGCCTCAGGTCTCGTCGGTCTGGCGGGCAGCGCCGAGGGTCCGTGGCAAGGCGAGCAGGCAGCGGCGACGCGTCGCAACGAGCGACCGTCGAACGCGGCGGCTTGCGAGCAGGCGCAGACGCAGGAATCGCAGCAGGCCAGTGGAATGACCATGGCGGCCTTTGCCGGTAACAACGGGTATCCGTCCTGGAGGAACAGGACCTGACGTAACGTCAGGTCGGCACCCTCCAGGGCCGCGGAATCCCGAACACCGGGATCCGCGGCCCTTGTCTTTTGTCGGCTGTCAGCAGCACCGAGTAGCGACCACCGGGGACATGAGTCCCACGAATCACAGGAGCACCACGTGCCCCACGGCAAACCCCCCGCACCCGGCAGCACAGCCACAGCGACATCGGAGGTAGACCTGATGACCCTTACCGCTTTCGAGGACGTCGAGCAGCTCGAGTCGACGATCCCCTGCCGTTCCTACGACCCGGAGGTCTTCTTCGCCGAGTCCCCCGAGGACGTCGAGTACGCGAAGGCCCTGTGCCGCGAGTGCCCCGTGCGTGAGATGTGCCTGCAGGGCGCGCTCGAGCGCCGCGAGCCCTGGGGTGTCTGGGGTGGCGAGCTCTTCGTGCAGGGCGTCGTCGTCGCCCGCAAGCGTCCCCGTGGCCGTCCGCGCAAGACGGAGGTCGCCGCGTGACCCCGCCGGCGGGACCCCGACGCACGAGCACCCGACACACCACGTACGCGCAGGAACCCATGAAGCACATTCACGACACGAACGCCGTTTTGCCCAATGACAGGAGCAGGGAGTTGCATCTCATCAACGAAGCCCTCGCGAGGGCTCAGATGGATCAACAGCTCCGTGAAGCGGAGCTCCAACGCAGGGCGTACCACGTCCGGATGGCGCGCAGGATGCGTCGTCGGGCGGAGGTCGCCTCCATGCGCGCGCGCCGGGCGCTGGCCATCGCGGTGATGTAAGCCGCCGATGTCGCCCGACCGGTACGCGGCACGCCGAAGGGCGGGCACCCCTCGAGGGGTGCCCGCCCTTCGGCGTGCGCGGCGGCGCGGACGGGCTCTAACGCCCGGCGGTGTCCTCGGAGTTGTCGATCTCCTCCGCGTCCTCCACCTCTTCGATCTCCTCGATGTCCTCGATGGAGAAGTCGAATTCCTCGGCCTCGTAGTCCTCGTCGACGAACCCGGGCAGCCAGGTGGCCAGTTCGTCGCGGAACGGCGCGGTCGCGCCGAGCTGACACAGCACGCCGATCGTGCTCAACGTGACCCGGTGGATCAGCAGATAGCTCGGCGGCAGGTTGAGCTGGCGGGCCAGCGCGGACGCCGGATTGCGCGGGTCGCCGATCCGCGCGCCCTGCTCGCGCATCCAGGCCCGGGTGAAGGTGAACTCCTCGGCCTCGGCCGGCTCCAGGAACGGCAGCAGGTAGTCCAGGACTTCGGCGGCGTCGAGCTTGATCGACGGCTTGACGAAGCCCTCGGTGCGCAACACCTGCATGACGCTGTCCGCGTCGCCCTCCAGCGCGAGTCGAAACGCCAGGCCGATCGGCTCGGGCAGCCCCTCGGGCAACCGGTTGACCGTGCCGAAGTCCAGGACGCCCAGGCGCCCGTCGTCCAGCAGCCGGAAGTTGCCGGGGTGCGAGTCGGCGTGCAGCATGCCGGTGCGGGCGGGCCCGGAGAACAGGAACCGGCTGAGCATGTGCCCGGCCCGGTCGCGCTCTTCCTGGCTGCCCTTGTCGATCACCTGGGACAGTGGTTTGCCGTCCATCCACTCGGTGATCAGCACCCGCTCGGTCTGGTGCACCACGTGCGGCACGAAGATGTCCGGGTCGCCGTCGAACTCCACCGCGTGCGCGGTCTGCGCCTCGGCCTCGAGCTGGTAGTCCAGTTCCTCGGCCACCCGGGCCTTGAGCTCGGCGATCAGCGGTTTGACGTCGATGCCCGGGATCAGCGCGCCGGCGAAGCGCGCGACGTGCCCAAGCTGGTTCAGGTCGGAGATCAGCGCGTCGCCGGCCCCGGGGTATTGGATCTTGACCGCGACCGTGCGGCCGTCGTGCCAGACCGCCCGGTGCACCTGGCCGATCGACGCGGCCGCCGCGGGGCTCTCGGAGAACTCCTCGAAGAGCGAACGCCAGTCCGCGCCGAGATTCTCCGCGAGCGCCTTGTGCACGGTACGCGCGGGCATCGGCGGCGCCGCGTCCTGGAGTTTGGTCAGCGCCGAGCGGTAGGGCCCGGCCACCTCCTCGGGCAGCGCGGCCTCGAACACCGACAGGGCCTGCCCGAGCTTCATCGCGCCGCCCTTCAGCTCGCCGAGCACCTTGAAGAGCTGCTGGGCGGTGCGCTGTTGCAGTTCGGCGGCGACGATCTCGGCCGGTCTGCCGCCGATACGCCTGCCCAGGCCCAGTGTCGCCCGGCCGGCCACCCCCAGCGGGAGGGAGGCGAGCTTGGCGGTGCGGGTCACGGCCCTACGCGGAAGATCGCTCACGCGACCCATTGTGTCCGACTCGGCGATGCGGCATGTGTGATGGGGCCCACCTCTTGCGCCGCGTGGGTGGCGCGGCAGTCGCAGCGGGCGTGTGGCGACCAGCTCCGGCGCCGGGTCAGGCCGTCCGGCAGCTCGATCTCCACGGTGCCGTCCACGGTGGTGGGCAGCGCGCCGTCGAGGAAGGTGAGCACCTGAAGGGCCGCCCGGGCCGCGACCTCGGTGGCGAGCACCACGTCGCACGGGGCCTCGCCGGGGCCGGGCGCCGCCGCGAGCTGGGCCAGCAGGCGCGGCCAGCCCGGATCGCGGTCGCTGCGGGCCAGATCCAGGCAGCGCCCACACGCCGACCGGCCCACCAGCACGAACGGCCCGATCACCCCGGTGGTCTCGCGGATGTCCGCGTACAGGTGCGGGACCCGCTGCCGGATCAGGCGGGCGCCCGGTTCCGGATCCGGGCGACCCTCCGGGACGAGCACCGCGACGTCGGGCGTGCCGCGCCCGGCGGGCAGCGCGCAGCGCACTCCCGGGGCGGAGCGACGCAGCGCGGCCCGTACGGTGGTCTCCCGGCGCGGGCGCTCGTCGTCCCAGCCGAACGCCACCGGTCCGGCGTCTCCCGGGCGCACCGGACGGCGGTCGGCGGGCACCACGTGACCCACCCCGGCGGCGGCGAGCAGGCCGGCCACCGCGGCGCCGATCCGACCGGCGCCGTGCACCGCCACCACCGCGCGGGCGCGTCGGTCGAGCGCGGCCAGGCCCGCCTCGCCGCTGCCGTGCAGTAGCGCGAGCGAGGTCAGGTCCGGACCCAGCCGGGCGCGCTCGTGGGGCAGCGCGGGCACCGGGGTGGGCCGCCCGGAGGCGTCCTCCAGCACACCCTCGCGGGCCAGCAGGTCCAGCACCGCCTCGGCGTGCGGGCGAGCGAGGCCGACCCGTTCGGCCAGCTCCCAGGTGCGCTCCAGATCCCGGGTGCCGTCCAACTGCTCGACGAAGCGGGTGGTGGTCGGGTCCAGACCGCCCACCAGCACGGCCCGGCGCGGATCCAGGCCCAGTTGCAGGGTCTGTCGATCGCGCCACAACCGACGCAGGGCGGGCTTGAGGAGCGGGCGCATGAGAGGGCCTCCGAAGGAGCGGTACACCGGGAACGGGGACGGCGACCGGGCGCGCGGGGCGACTCGGCCGGTCCCAGCGTGCCCGCCCGCAAAACGCCGGGTATTTCGTCGTCCACAGCCCGCGTATGAATATGCTATTTGGAAATATTAGGCCGAGAAGAATGGAATGGGAATAATCGAACGAATAGTGCTTATGCCCGCGACAAGCGGTGTCGAATATCCCCCGGCCGGCCCGAAGCGGCGGCGCCCTGTCGGTGCCGTCGGTTAACGTCCTGGTTATGGTCGCGGATCCCGGGGCCGGACACGACATGCTGTCCGGAGCCCCCTACCAGGGTGCCGTCGAGGTGCGTCGCAGCGCCCGACGGAGACGAACCGTGTCGGCCTACCGGGACGGGGATCGGACCGTGGTCCTGCTTCCCGGCCGGATGACGCAGACCGAGGAGAAACGCTGGGTCGGCGTGATGCTGGAGCGCCTGGCCGCGCAGGAGCGGCGCCGGCGGCCCAGTGACGAGGATCTCGCCGCGCGGGCACTGGAGCTGTCCGCCCGCTATCTGGACGGCCGGGCCCGGCCCGCGAGCGTGCGCTGGGTGGGCAACCAGAACACCCGCTGGGGTTCGTGCACTCCGATCGACGGCACGATCCGGCTCTCCACCCGGCTGCGCGGCATGCCGACGTATGTCGTCGACTATGTATTGCTGCACGAGTTGGCGCATTTGCTGGTGCCCGGCCACGGACCGCGTTTTTGGACGCTGCTCGCCGCATATCCGCGCACCGAACGCGCGCGGGGATATCTGGAGGGTGTCGCCGCCGCGAGCGGACTCGCGATGAGCGACGACAAGGACGATGTGGACGCCGCACCCGGCACCCCGAAGTCGGCGGTGCCGGAACCGGCTCCGCCGGCCCGCGGCCGAGCCGCCGCGGCAGGGGGTCGAGCGGCCCGCAAGGGCACCGCCGCTGCGGACGGTACGCGCGCCGGGACAACGCGCGATCGCACCGCCCGCAAGCCCCGAGGCTGACCCGGATCCGGCGCGCGAGAGTCGTCGCGGTGCCGGATTCGGGCGTATAGCGTGAGGCGCGTACACAGCCGGGAACCGGTCGCGGGCAATCGCTCGTCGCAAGCACGAGACTGCCGCCGGGCGTTTTGCCGTACCCGGACCGGGGCGGATCCGATGTTGTAGCGTGCCGTGCGCGGCGGGGACCCAGGTGGTGGGCGCCCGCACCGCCGGCGGCGGAAAAGCGGGGAAGGGAGCCACACAGTGGTCGAGTTCAGGAAGGGACAGAAGTCGAAGCTGTCCGACCTGACCGCGGGGACCGATCTGTATGTCGGGGTACATCTGGACAGTCCCGGGCTGACGTTCGACATCGCGTGCTTCGGGTTGGACGCCGGTGAGCGATTGTCCGACGATCGGTACTTCATCTTCTTCAACCAGCCCAAGTCGCCCGAGGAATCGATCCAGCTCCTGGGCGCGCAGGCCGGTGACACCGAGTCCTTCCGCGTGACGCTGGACCGGGTCCCGCCGAACGTCAACAAGCTCGCGTTCACCGCGACCATCGACGGCGACGGCGTGATGTCCCAGGTCGCCTCCGGCTACCTGCGGATCGTGGCGGGCGGCCAGGAGGTCGCGCGCTACGCGTTCACCGGGCGCGAGTTCAGCACCGAGCGCGCCGTGATGATCGCGGACATCTACAAGAAGGACGTCTGGCGGTTCTCCGCCGTCGGACAGGGCTTCGACGGCGGGCTGCGCGCACTCCTGGAGAACTTCGGCGGCGAGGTCGCCGAGGACGAGCCGGACGAGGCTCCGACGCCGGCCCCCGTGCCGCCCGGCGGTGCCCCGGGCTTCGCCCCGCCCGGCGGCGGGATTCCGTCGCAGCAGCCCGCGCCCTCGTTCGGGCCGCCCGGGGGCGGTCCGCCGCCGCCCGCTCCCGCGCCGAACTTCGGCCCGCCGCCCGGCGCGCCGCAACCGGTCGGTTCGATGCAGGGCGGTCCGCCCCTCCCGCCGCAGTACAACGAGCCCGGCACGCCGCCGCACGGCGCCCCCGGCGGGTATCCGCCGCCGCCCGGCCCGCCGCAGTACAACCAGCCCCAGGGCACACCGCCGCACGGCGCGCCGGGAGGCTACCCGCCACCGCCCGGTCCGCCCGGCCCCGGCGGCTACCCGAACCAGACCCCGCACCAGGGCCACATGGCGCCGCCCGCGCCGCCCGGCATGGGTCAGCCCGGTGGCTACCCACCGCCGGCCGGCCCCGCCGGCTACCCGCCGCCCGCGGGCCCCGGCGGCTATCCCGGTGTCGGTCAGCCCGGCCAGATGCAGCCCACGCTCCAGATGCCGGTGCCCGGCGGCCCGCCGGCCCCGCCGCAGGGCATGCAGGGTGTCGGCGTGGCCTCGGCCGAGCCGGCCTTCCAGTACGGCGTCGAGCAGTACCGCGAGGTGCCCGCCGGCGGTCGCTGGACCCAGCAGAACGCCAAGATGGTCCGGGTCGACGTCTCCGGCGGCAAGGTGATCGCCCGCCAGGGCGTGATGGTGGCCTACCAGGGCGACGTGAAGTTCAAGTTCCAGGGCCAGACCCTGCGCAGCCGCTTCGACAACCGGCAGACCGGCCAGTCGCTCGAACTGATGCGCTGCGAGGGCAACGGCGAGGTGTTCTTCGCCGAGGACGCCGCGCACCTGCACCTGGTCGAGCTCCAGGGCACCAAGCTGTTCGTCAACGTGGCCAACGTGCTCGCCTTCGACGAGGGCCTGACCATGGAGCCGGCCCGGGTCGAGGGCGTGGGCATCCCCGGCGGCGCGCTGTTCGCGCAGACCTTCAGCGGCCAGGGCACGATCGTGATCAAGACCCAGGGCATCCCGCTGGTGCTCCCGGTGCAGGGCCCGACCTTCGCGGACAGCAACGCGATCGTGGCGTGGACCGACATGGACGTCTCCACCACGACCCAGATGCGGCTGCGCAGGACCGCCTTCCCCGGCCACAGCGGCGAGACGGTCAACCTGCAGTTCCGCTGCCCGCCGGGCGGCAACAACTTCATCGTCGTCCAGCCCTACGAGGTGTGAGGGGAACATGGATCAGCAACTGATCGCCGCGTACGGGCAGACCGCACCCCAGGCTCGGATGAGCGCGCACGGCAACAAGATCTGTCGGGTCAACATCCAGCCCGGCGCGCCGGGCGTGTTGGCCAAGCAGGGCGCGATGATCGCCTACGAGGGTTACATCCGCTTCGAGGGCCACGGCCAGGGCATGCAGCGCCGGATGACCAGCGGCCTCACCGGCGAGCGCATGCAACTGATGAAGTGCACCGGCCAGGGCGACATCTACTTCGCCGACTACGGCGCGGACGTGGCCATCATGCAGCTCAACCCGAACGAGGGGCTGTCGGTGAACGCGAGCAACATCCTCGCGTTCGACGAGAACCTGGAACACCGGATCAAGATGGTGAGCGGGGTCACCGCGAAGTTCAGCGGCAACGGCCTGTTCAACATGGAGCTGTCCGGCCAGGGCTGGGTCGCGATCACCACGCGCGGCACGCCGGTCGTCCTCAACCCGTCCGAACGCGAGACCTACGTCGACCCGGACGCCCTCGTCGCGTGGAGCACCAGCCTCAAGGTGGGCACCAAGCGCTCGATGCGGCTCGGCGGCATCGTGGGGCGCGGTTCCGGCGAGGCGATGCAGGTGTCCTTCAAGGGCAACGGCTTCGTCGTCGTGCAGCCGGCCGAGGACGCCACCGACCGTTTCCACGTGCGCGGCTGACCGCGAGCGAAGGAGGAATACCGTGCAAAGCTCGCTTTTCGGCCATGCGCCCGTGCAGACGCCCGAGCGGTTCAGTCTGCAGAACCCGCACATGCTCAAGGTCCAGCTCGGCAACGGGCTGCCCGACCACTGCCTGGCCCGGGTCGGCTCGATGGTCGCCTACCAGGGCGCGATCGACTTCGACGGCAACATGCGCTCCGGCGCCGAACGCCAGGCCGCCGCGGCCACCGGTGAACAGCTCAACCTGATGCGCGCCCACGGCACCGGCACCATGTGGCTGGCCAACATGGCCCAGTCGATCCACGTGCTCGACCTCGACTTCGAGGGCCTGACCGTGGACGGCGAGTACGTGCTGGCCCTGGACAGCTCGCTGAGCTGGAACGTGGTGGCGATCGAGAGCGCGCAGTCGGTCGCCGGCGCGGGCTCCTACAACCTGGACATCACCGGCAACGGCAAGATCGCGCTGATGACCTCGGGCAAGCCGCTGATCATGCGGGTCACCCAGGGCACCGAGGTGTTCGCGGACGCCGACGCGGTGATCGCGTGGAGCACCCGGTTGTCGATCAGCATGCAGGCGCAGACCAACTCGGCGCGCATCTACCGACGCCGCCGGGGCACCGGCGAGGGCTGGAACATGGCCTTCATGGGCGAGGGCTACGTGGTGGTCCAGCCCAGCGAGATGTTGCCGCCCGTCGACTTCATCTCCTCCGGCGGCTACCTGGCCAACCGCGGCCTGGGCCAGAACGGCGGAGTCCAGGGCAACACCTGGGGCCAGTAGCAATCGGGAACACATACGCCGAGGGGCGCCCGACCGTCGACGGTCGGGCGCCCCTCGTGGCGCTTGCGCGGCTCAGACCGCCTCGCGGGCCCGGGCCACCAGCGCACGCACCGAGTCGTCCGTGTCGGCGGGCAGCGCGTCGAACGCGAACCAGCGCAGATCCAGCGACTCCTCGCTGATCAGCTCGGTCGCGCCGGGCGGGGCCAGCGCGACGTACTGCACGTCCAAGTGCACCGCGCACGGCGTGTGATGCCGGTCCAGGCCCACCGGCGCACCGCCCGCGAGCAGGGTCAGCCCGGCGATCCCGGACTCCTCGCGCGCCTCGCGCAGCGCCGCGTCGGCCAGCGTGCGGTCCACCGGTTCGCAGTGCCCGCCGGTCTGCAACCACCTGCGGATCTTCGCGTGCAGGGTGAGCAGCACCCGGGCCCGGGCCGCGTCCACGATCACCGCGCTCGCCGTCACGTGCCCGTCCCGACAGGCCTTGAGCATGCCGTCCTCGTGCGCCGCCAAGTGCTCCAGGTACGCCCCGCGCAGTCGGTCCGCACGGTCGTCGGGCGCGTCCCACTTCGACAGCACGTCGACCGCGTCGAGCCGTAGGCTCACGCGCCGGGCCCCTTCTTCCCGTCGTCCTCGCCCGTCGAGTCCTCGCCGCGACCCGGCTCGCCGGCCGGCTTGTCGTCGCCGGCCTGCTCGTCGCCGGGCCGGTCGCCCTCGGGCTTGGTCGACTCCAGCTTGTCCAGGTCCGCGTCCAGCTCGGCGTCCAGGCCGGACAGGTCGAGCTCGGCGTGGTGCACGAAGCCGTCCGGATCGTCCAGGTCGTCGGCGGTCGGCAGCAGGTCGGGGTGCTGCCACACCGCGTCCCGGCCGTCGACGCCGCGCGCGTCCGCGAGCGAGGCCCACAGCCGGGCCGCGTCGCGCAACCGGCGCGGGCGCAGTTCCAGGCCGACCAGGGTGGCGAAGGTCTGCTCGGCCGGACCGCCGGTCGCGCGCCGCCGACGCAGCGTCTCGCGCAGCGCGCCCGCCGAGGGCAGCCGGGGTGCGGCCGCGCTGTGCACGACCGCGTCCACCCAGCCCTCCACGAGCGCCAGCGCCGTCTCCAGACGCGACAGCGCGGTCTTTTGCTCCGGCGTCTCCTCGGGCTCGAACAGACCCTGCGAGAAGGCTTCCTGGAGCGCCTCGGGGTTGCTCGGGTCGATCCGCCCCGCGGCCTCCTCCAGCCTGCTCATGTCCACCTTGATGCCCCGCGCGTACGCCTCGACCGCGCCGAACAGGTGCTGCCGCAGCCACGGCACGTGCGCGAACAGTCGCTGGTGCGCGGCCTCGCGCAGAGCCAGGTACAGCCGCACCTCGTCCTGCGGCACCGACAGGCCCTCACCGAACGCGGTCAGGTTGGCCGGCAACAGCGCGGCCTTGCCCGCGGGCCCGATCGGCAGCCCGATGTCGGTCGAGCCGACCACCTCGCCGGCCAGCGCGCCCAGCGCCTGCCCGACCTGGGCGCCGAACATCGCGCCGCCCATCCCGCGCATCATGCCGAGCAGCGGCCCGGCCATGCTCTGCATCTCCTCGGGCATCATCTCGCCCATGGCCGCGACCACCCGGGTGGCCAGCGGCTCCACCAGCGCGCGCCACTGGGGCAGCGTCGCCTCGATCCACTCGGAGCGGCTCCAGGCGGCCGTGGTGTGCACACCGGAGGGCAGCGAGGTGGCCTCGTCCAGCCACAGCTCGGCCAGCCGCACCGACTCCTCGACCCCCGACCGCTCGACCGCGCCGATCGACGCGTCACCCTGCTGGGCCACGGTCTGCCGGGCGATGTCGCGGGCCAGGTCCCAGTTGACCGGGCCGCCCTCGTAGGACAGCAGCTTGCCCAGTTGCTGGAAGGCCGCGCCCAGGTCGGCCTGGTTCATCTGCCCGAACAGCGCGCCGAACGGGTTGTTCGGGTCACCGCCGGCCGCGCCGAAGCCGAACGGGTCGTTCGGATTCGAGCCGCCGGAACCGCCGCCGGGGCGATCGGGATCGTCGTCGCCCGAGGGCTTGCCGAAGCCGAAGGGGAAGTCAGCCATGGTTGGGCCCCTCTACGTTGTCCAGGTGTGCGGCGCCCTCGGGCCCGACCACTCGATGCTGACTCACGGTTACCTCGTCTCGCTCGGCCGGTCCGCCGTCCCGGTCGGAGGCGACGCCGCGCAAAGGCCGAAACGCGCCTGGCGTGAAGATCACAACAACACCTCCGGCAGGATGGATCGCGGACACTGACAGGAAAGGCAAGCAGTCGCGCGTACCTTTCTTGACGAACCGCTCGTACCAAACTAACCACGGGAGACCGCCAGTGAGTTCCCAGCCCCCACGCGTTCGCTCTGGGCGGAGCGGGCGGGAGAGCACGAGCGATGGCACCGGGACCGATGCCTCGGAGACCGCTCCGGAGCCCATTCCCTCGGCCTCGGACCAGCCCTCGGACAAGAGTGTGCCCCGGGTGCGCCCGGTCATCGCGGTCACCGGTGCCGCGGCCGGCCTCGGTCATCGCGTCGCGTCCCTCCTGGCCGCGAACGACCAGGTCAAACGTCTGATCGCGATCGACGAGCGGCGCGGTGAGATTCCCGGCGCACAGTGGCGGATCATGGACGTCCGCGACCCCGCCCTGGCCGGTCGGCTGGAGGGCGTGGACGTGGTGGTGCACCTCGCGCTCGACATGTCGCTCGACTCCGAACCCCGCGCCCGCGGCGCCCGCAACGTGCGCGGCACCCAGACCGTGCTGACCGCCGCCGCCGCGGCCCGGGTGCCCCGGGTGGTGCTGTGCACCTCGGCGATGGTCTACGGCGCGCTGCCGGACAACGCCGTACCACTGGCCGAGGACGCGCCGCTGCGCGCCACGGCGGACGCGTCGCTGGTCGGCGATCTGCTGGAGATCGAGGAACTGGCCGAGCGCACCCCCCGCGCCCACCCGCACGTCAAGGTCACCGTGGTGCGCCCGGCGACGCTGGTCGGCGGGCCCGAGGCGGACAGCGTGATGACCCGGCACTTCGAGGCGCCGCGCCTGCTGGTGGTCTCCGGCGGGCAGCCGCGCTGGCAGTTCTGCCACCTCGACGACCTGGCCTCCGCGCTGGAGTTCGCCGCGCTGGGCCGGGTCGAGGGTGTGGTCACCGTCGGCTCCGAGGGCTGGCTCGAACAGGAGGAGATCGAGGAACTGTCCGGCATGCGCCGGATGGAGCTGCCCGCGTCCCTGGCCCTGGGCACCGCCGAACGGCTGCACCGGCTGGGCATCACGCCCGCGCCGGCGGGCGACCTCGCGTACACGATGCACGGCTGGGTGGTGCCCTCCGAGCGACTGCGCGCGGCGGGCTGGCGCCCGGTGTGGACCAACGAGGCGGCCTTCGCGGTGCTGCTGGAGGACGTCGACGGGCGGCACGCGCTGGTGGCCCGCCGACTGGGCCGCAAGGACGCCACCACGCTCGGCGCGGCGGGCGCGACCGTGGCTTTGGTGGGCACGGCCGCGATCGTGCGCAAGGTCCGGCGCCGGCGTCGCGGCTTCTGACCTTCGCCGACCCCGCCGTCCACGAGCGGCCCGTCCGCGAGTGCCGGGCGGACGGGCCCGGCACCCGCGGACGACGCGCACACGTGCACGAGGGGACCGGGATGATCGCGCTCGACCGGTCGCGCGCGATACTGCCCGGTATGGACGTCATCCGCATCGCCGAGATCCGCGACACGCCGTTGTCCGTCGACGAGGTTTTTGCCGCGCTCGGCGACCCGTCGGCCGGTGGCACGAGCCTGTTCGTCGGTACGGTCCGTAACGCCGACAGTGGACGCTCGGTCACCGCGCTGGAGTACTCCGCGCACCCCTCGGCCCAGGCCGAGCTGCGTCGGGTGATGGAGAAGATCGCCGCCGACCTGCCGGTGCGCGCGATGGCCGCGGTGCACCGGGTCGGCCGGCTGGAGATCGGCGACCTCGCGGTCGTGGTCGGCGTCTCCTGCCCGCATCGCGCGGAGGCGTTCACCGCGTGCCGGCGGCTGATCGACGAGCTCAAGCACGAGGTGCCGATCTGGAAGCTCCAGCACTTCGTGGACGGCGACTCGGACTGGGTCGGCGCCTGCTGAACCCGGCCCGGGAACCCACTCCGATCCCACCCGTCCCCGAGGTCACACCCACCTCGGAGCAGCGGAAATGCACCATCTCCACCACATACATATGATTTAAGCCGTCACCCTCCCCCCTCCTGTGGACGGAGTACGTCATGGCGTCTGTCGCGTGGTGGTGGGCAATTCCGGGGGTCGCGCTCGTGCTCGCGGTCTGCTGGGCGGCGTGGACCTGTCGGTCCTTCCGGACGCCGAGCATGCACGACTCGATGTCCGACTTCGCGGAATGGAGCGCGGCCCTGGACCGGGTCCGCACGGCGACCCCGGTGCAATCCGAACCCACCCCCGACGACGTCGCCGGACCGGCCCCGGAACCGGGCTGCGAAACCCCGTGACGGCCCGGGCCACACCGGGAAAACCCGGGTGCCGTAGGGTCGGGCGCATGTCGCGCCGCACCGCCACACTGGTCGTCTCGGGGCTGTTGCTGCTGGCCCTGGCCTGCGCCGTCCTGTTCGCGCCGGTGCCCTACGCCGAGCTGAGCCCCGGGCCCACGTACAACACGCTCGGTGACGAAGGCGGCAAGCCGGTCATCGAGATCTCGGGCCACGAGACGTATCCCACCAGCGGCCACCTGAACATGACCACGGTGTCGGTGACCAACAAGTCCTACGACATGCCGCTGCTCGACGCGCTCGCCGGCTGGGTCAAGGGCGACTCGGACGTCGTGCTCAAGAAGTCGCTGTACCCCGACGACAAGTCCGCGGCCGAGGTCGAGCGGGAGAACGCCGAGGAGTTCAGCTCGTCGCAGGAGCACGCCAAGGTCGCGGCGTTCGCGGCGCTGAACATCCCGATCGAGAAGCAGGTGATCGTGTCCACGGTGGCCAAGGACGCGCCCGCGCTCGGCAAGCTGCACGCCGGCGACATCATCCTGGCCGTGGACGGGACGCCGATCGGCAAGCCCGAGGATGTCGCCGCGGCGATCACCAGGCACCAGGCCGGCGAGAGCGTCACGCTCACCGTGGACCCCGCGGACGCCCGGGGCACCCGGCGCGACGTGCAGGTGGTGACCCGCAAGGCCGAGGACGACGGTCGGGCCCTGGTCGGCATCACGCCGGGCATCCTGCCCAAGTTCCCGTTCAAGGTGGAGATCCACCTCGAGGACGTCGGCGGCCCGAGCGCGGGGATGATGTTCGCGCTCGGCATCGTGGACAAGCTCAGCCCCGGCGACCTGACCGGCGGCAAGTTCGTGGCCGGCACCGGCACCATCGACGACGCGGGCAAGGTCGGCGCGATCGGCGGCATCCAGATGAAGACCATCGGGGCCCGCCGGCAGGGCGCGAAGTACTTCCTGACGCCCAAGGCCAACTGCACCGCCGCCGCGCAGACCAAGCCGGGCGGGCTGACCCTGATCCAGGTGGAGACCCTGGACGACGCGCTCAAGGCCCTGGAGACGATCCGCACCGGCCAGGGCACGCTGACGGAATGTCATGCGTGACCGGTGCGGACCCCCTCGGGGACTATCGGTCCTCGTCCTCGTCTCCCTCGCCGAACGTGGCCAGCAGCGCCTCGGCCAGCCCCGGCACCAGATCCGCGCCGGAGAGCACCTCGGAGTCGTCGTCCTTGTCCCGCAGCCGAACCGCCGACTCGCGCGATCCGTCGCGCAGCACGCCGACCGCGAGCCGCACCTCCTGCCGCTGCGGGTGCGACGCCACCCACTCGTGGATCTCCCGATCGCTGCCCACCGCGGGCATGGTCGCCTCGGCGGACGGCGGCAACATCAGCCGCTCGACCACCAGCGCGCAGCCGAGCACCGCGTCCGGCCACGCGATACTGGCCAGGAACTCGTCGATCGCGACGTTCTCGGGGACTTCCTCCTGCTCGATCGGAGTGAGGGTGTCGATGGGCGCGTCACGGTCGGCGGACAAGCCGAGCTGTGCGGCGAGGTCGGGTTCGGTACGGGCCAATTCCGCGGTGTCCACGAGCGCGTAGAGGCGGGCCTGCTGGTCCCAGCCGTACGCCGCCACGTGGCGTTCGATCTCGACGAGGGCCTGGGTGAGTGCAACGGTCATGACCCCATCTTCCCGTCTTCGCCCCACGGCGGATCACGAGCCTGTATCGGCCGTGTCTGTGGGGAACCACGTCCTGTCTCGGTAAGTTGACCCATCGAGCGCCGACCGGGCGCGTCCAGGTAATGATCGAGGTGCGCACCCTTGGTTTTTCAGATGCCCGAACGAGGCGGCTCAGGTGGCCGTCGGATCAGAATGGGAGCTCCGTCCCGCAGGTCCAGAACCCTGCTCCTGACGCTGGCCATCCTCGTGGTGATCGTTGTCGCATGGGTGCTGTTCGCGAATTTCTGGACGGATTGGCTCTGGTACAAGTCGGTCGGCTACGGAAACGTATTCACGACCAAGCTGTGGACGCGCATCGGGTTGTTCCTGGTGTTCGGTCTGCTCATGGCCGGGGCCGTCGGCGCCAACGTGTATGTCGCCTATCGACTGCGCCCGGCCTTTCGCGGGATGTCGCTGGAGCAACAGAGTCTCGACCGATACCGGTCGGCCATCACCCCGTTCCGCACGTGGTTGCTGATCGGCCTGTCGGTCATCATCGGCATCATCGCCGGCACGTCGGCGTCGGGACAGTGGAAGACGTGGCTCCAGTTCGTGAACGGGGTCTCGTTCGGGACCAAGGACCCGCAGTTCCACAAGGACGTCTCGTTCTACGCGTTCGACCTGCCGTTCTATCGGTTCCTGATCAATTTCGCGTTCGTCGCGGTCGTCGTCGGCCTCGTCCTCGCGGTGATCACGCACTACCTCTACGGCGGACTTCGGGTGCAGAGCCCGGGGTCGCGGGCGACACCGGCCGCGCAGGCGCATCTTTCGCTGCTGCTCGGCCTTTTCGTGCTGTTCAAGGCCGTCGCGTACTGGCTCGACCGCTATTCGCTCGCGGTCTCGTCCGGTGATTTCAAGCAGGCCTCGCAATTCACCGGCCTGCGGTACACCGACGCGCACGCGGTATTGCCGGCCAAGACGATCCTGTTCATCGTCGCGCTGATCTGCGCGACGCTGTTCTTCGTCAACGTCTTCCGCCGCACGTGGGCGCTGCCGATCATCGGCTTCGGCCTGATGGTGCTCTCCGCCGTGCTCATCGGCGGGCTGTACCCGGCCATCGTCGAGCGCTTCCAGGTCAAGCCGAACCAGCAGGCCAAGGAAGCCAAGTACATCGAGCGCAACATCCAGGCGACGCGCGACGCGTACGGCATCGACAAGGTGGAGCCGGAGCGGTACGACGGCAACGTCGAGGCCAAGCCCGAGCTCAAGGACCAGGCCGCGAACACGGCCAGCATCCGCCTGCTCGACCCGAACATCGTCTCGCCGACGTTCAATCAGATGCAGCAGCTGCGGCAGTACTACGGCTTCCAGACCACGCTCGACGTCGACCGCTACATGATCGACGGCAAGATGCAGGACACCGTGATCGCGCTGCGCGAGCTCAACCCGAAGGGTGGTCAGAGCCACAACTGGGTCAACGACCACACCAAGTACACCCACGGCTACGGCGTCGTCGCGGCCGAGGGCACCCGGGTGGACCGCGAGGGCAAGCCCGTCTACATCGAGGGCAACATCCGTACGGACGCGCAGGAGGCGGAGACGCCCAGCCCGCTCGGTCCGTACCAGCCGCGGATCTACTTCGGCGAGTCGACCACCGAGTACTCGATCGTGGGCGCGCCGAAGAACACCACGCCGACGGAGGTGGACTACCCGACCGACACCGCGTCCGGCCAGGCCACCTACACGTACAACGGCAAGGGCGGCGTCCCGATCGGCGGCATGTTCAACAAGCTGCTGTACGCGACGAAGTTCCAGGAGGGCAACATCCTGCTCTCCGACACGATCAACAAGGATTCCCGGATCCTGTACAACCGCACGCCCAAGGAGCGGGTCGAGGCGGTCGCGCCGTGGCTGACCATCGACGGTGACCCGTACCCGGCGGTGATAGACGGCAAGGTGCAGTGGATCGTCGACGCGTACACGACCAGCAACGGTTATCCGTACGCGACCCGCACCACGCTGGGCGACGCCACCGCGGACTCGCTGAACGCGGAGGACCGGGCCCGGGGGGCGGTCGGCAACACCGGCAACGTCAACTACATCCGCAACTCGGTGAAGGCGACGGTCGACTCGTACGACGGCTCGGTCAAGCTCTACCAGTGGGACGAGAAGGACCCGGTCCTGAAGACCTGGATGAAGGCCTTCCCGAACACGATCAAGAAGAAGAACACGATCCCGCCCACCCTGATGGAGCACCTGCGCTACCCGCAGGACCTGTTCAAGGTGCAGCGCGATCTGCTCACCCGGTACCACGTGACCGACCCGCGCACGTTCTTCAACGGCTCCGACTTCTGGAAGGTCCCCAAGGACCCGACGGGCCGGGTGCCGGGCTCGGGCGACCAGCCGCCGTACTACCTGTCGATGAAGATGCCGTCCGCGACGCCGGGCGGTGCGCCCGACGCGCAGCAGTCGTTCCAGTTGACCAGCACGTTCGTGCCGAAGGAACGGCAGAACCTGGCGGCCTTCATGGCGGTGAACTCCGAACCGGGGTCACCGGGCTACGGGAAGATCAGACTCCTGAGTCTGCCGCCGAACACGGCGATCCTGGGTCCGGATCAGATGCAGAACCAGTTCAAGTCGAACGCCGCGGTCGCCCAGGTGATCAACATCCTGCAGCGCGGTGACTCGGTGGTGGTCTACGGCAACCTGCTGAGCCTGCCCGTGGGCGGCGGCATGTTGTACGTGGAGCCGGTGTACGTCCAGGCGAACGCCGCCGGGTCGTATCCGGTGCTGCAGAAGGTGCTGGTCTCCTACGGCGGCAGCATCGCCTTCGAGGACACGCTGGATCAGGCCCTGAGCAAGGTGTTCAGCGGTTCGCCGACCACGACGGTGCCACCGACCGACACCGGTACGCCGCCGTCCACCGGCACCCCGCCGGGCACCGGCACCACGCCGCCGCCGACGACCGAGAACCCGACGGTCAAGCAGGCGCTGGAGGAGGCCAACCAGGCACTCAAGGACGCGGACGCGGCCATGAAGGCCGGTGACTTCGCCAAGTACGGCGAGGCGCAGAAGCGGCTCCAGGCCGCCGTGAACAAGGCCATCGCGGCCGAGCAGGCGGCGCAGCCACCGGCGGGCACCCCGCCGGCGTCGACGCCGCCCGCGAGCGGGACGCCACCGGCCTCCACGGCGCCCAAGCCGTGACCACCGGTGCGTGACGCGTGACGCAGGCCCGTCCTCCTCGGGGGGCGGGCCCGTCGCGTTATCGATTTGGTGTGCGGCCTCGGGTCACGTAAGCTCAAGGCACAACGCATCGCGGGGTGGAGCAGTTCGGTAGCTCGCTGGGCTCATAACCCAGAGGTCGCAGGTTCAAATCCTGTCCCCGCTACTTGGTGAAACGTGAGAGGCCCGGTTCCCTGGGGAACCGGGCCTCTCACTCTTTTGTGCTGTGAGTCACGTGTCCTGCCGCGTTGCTCGATGTCCGCCGGCAGGATCGGTCGGGTCGGCCGCGATCCGGTTCGGGGCATGACCCGACTCGGAGAGTCGGGCGGAGGCGCACGGACCTGAGGGTGTCGGACTAGAGCGCGATCTGGCGGCGGCGCTTGGCGCGCAGCGGAGCCATCAACGTCACGCGTGCCAGCCGATGGGTGCCGCGCTGATCGTTGCGCGGAGCCAGGCTCTGGATGATGGCGGCCGATTCGAGGCTGTTCGCCGTCTCCTGCGTCGTGGCATGGCCGATGAGGGCGAGGTGCCGCTCGAGGCGCTCGCCCACGCCGCTTCGGCCTACGTCCATCGGCGGAACCGGGACTCGGCGCGGCATGCTCGGATGGTCCAATCCTGATATGACCACGACGCAGACCGTACCCCATCGGGGGGACGCCATGACGGCTTCCGGCCCCATGTCGAGACCCGATCGTGTTTCGGATTGGCCGGCAACCCGGTTGTGGCGCAATCGAACTCCTGGGCAACCAGGGGTAATTGCCGCCAAAGGGGAAGTGCGTGGGGCGCGCCGCGGGTGCGCGCATGTTCACCCCATGGTCTGAATCCGGCCGCTCTCCCGGCGGACACGCCGATGCGCGCGGGGCGAGGGCGCCGTGTCGGGCGCCCGGGGCGGCCTCGGAGCGGATTTGCCTGCCCCGGGGCGCTGTCGTACAGTTGGGTCTACCGACGCGGGGTGGAGCAGCTCGGTAGCTCGCTGGGCTCATAACCCAGAGGTCGCAGGTTCAAATCCTGTCCCCGCTACCACATCGAAGGGCCCGGTCTCACGACCGGGCCCTTCGTGCGTGCGCCGACAAGGTGTGTTCCGCCACAATTCGGTCCGAGTCGGGTGGGTCGTTGCCGAATCGCGACTGCATGGATGTGGCCCGAGATGCCACGATGGACTCATGGGGGCGTGGAAGGGACATCGCGGACGGCGGGGGGAGCACCCACCGCCGGATCCGGACGTCTTCGAAGCGGTGCCGGAGGGCCCCGACACCGTGGTCCTGGACCGCGGTCGGGCCGCTGCCGCGACCGCTCCCGCACATCCCGACGACTACGCGGTCCTGGTTCCGTTCCGACCGCGCCGGCGTAGTCCCGGCGGCAGCGTCGAGGGGCAGGAGGCGCTGGATCGACACGAGTCGGCCGAACTCGAGCGACGCTATCGCGAGCGGGCCGGCCGCAGCCCCTCCGCCGCGAACACCCTCGCGCTGATGTTGCTCGAGCGGGGCGAACAGGACGAGGCCGCCGAGTTGTTGCGCCGGGCCGCCGAGGCGGGACACCGGGGCGCGGCGACCAACCTCGGCGTGTTGATGCACCGTCAGGGGCGGGATGACGCGGCGTCGTTGTGGTGGCACCGGGCGGCCGAGGCGGGCAGCCGGATCGCGGCGTTCTCGCTCGGCGCGCTGCTGCTGGATCAGGCCGACGCGGCGCGGGCGGGTGCCGGCGCGGGCGGGGGCGCGGGTGTGGGCGAGTACCACGATCTGTCCGGGCAGGGCGTCTATTGGCTGCGCAACGCGGCCGAGTCGGGGCATGTGCGGGCCGCGCTCACGCTGGGCGAGTTCTTCGAGCTGACCGGGCGGGCCGGGGCCGAGCGGTGGTATCGCCGGGCGGCCGAGGCGGGGCATCCCGAGGCGGCCTATCGGCTCGGCCGGATGGGGCAGGAGCGCGACGACGAGCGCGCGGCGTCGACGTGGTTCCTGCGCGCGGCCTCGTGCGGCCATGTGCGGGCCGCGGTGCGGCTGGCGACCTCGCTGGAGCGCGCGGGGGACACCGCCGAGGCGATTGGGTGGTACCGGCTCGCCGCCGAGGAGGGCGATGCCGAGGGCGCCCGGGCGCTCGGGTTCCTGTTGCAGGACTCGGGCGACGTCGAGGGCGCGGTGCGGTGGTGGCAGGTCGCCGCGGAGTCCGGCGACGGTACGGCGGCCAACGCGCTCGGCGCGTGGTTCGCCGCCGGTGGGCGCGCCGGTGAGGCGGCCCGGTGGTACGAGCGGGCCGCGGCGGCGGGTGAGTGCAACGGGGCCTTCAACCTGGGCCTGTTGCACGCCGAGCACGAGGATGTGGCGGGCGCCGAGCGCTGGTTCCGGATGGCCGCGTACGCCGGGCACGGGGACGCGGCCAACGCGCTGGCCGGGCTGCTGCTGGAGCGCGGGGACGACGAGGAGGCGCGGATATGGTTCGCGCGGGCCGCCGAGGCGGGCAGCGTGGACGGCTCGTACAACCTGGGCATCCTGCACTCGCGCAACGGTCTCGACGACGCCGCCGAGACGTGCTGGCAGCGGGCGGCGGAGGCCGGACACGCGGACGCGGCGCTCCAGTTGGGGCTGTTGCTGGAGCGTCGTGGCGATGCCGAGGGGGCGGCGCGCGCGTATGAGACGGCGGCGCGGGCGGATCGGCCGACGGCGGCGTTTCGGCTCGGTGCGATGCTCGCGGACGCGGGGGCGGGAGAGCAGGCGGAGCGCTGGTACGGGGTGGCCGCGGACGCGGGGCACGTGACGGCGGCGCTGCGCTGCGGGGTGCTGTGTGCGCGACGCGGCGAGGACAAGTCGGCGGCGCGGCGGTTCAAGGTCGCGGCCGAGGCGGGCAGTGTCTCGGGCGCGTGGAACCTGGCGCTGCTGCACCTGCGGCACGGGGACCCGGAGGGCGCGGAGCCGTGGCTGACGGTGGCGGCGCGCGGAGGGCACGGGCGGGCGGCGTTGCGGCTGGTGGTGTTGGCGCTGCGGCGTGGGGATCTGGCCGACGCGGAGCACTGGTGTGGGCCGGCGGTGGAGCACGGTCCCGCGGAGGTCGCGGCGAAGGCGCAGCGGCTGCTCGACGCGTTTCGTGCGGAGTCGCTGGCGAGTTGAGGTTGGCTCCGCGACGCGGTTCGGTGTTGCGCGGCTTTGGTGTCCTCAAGCGCCGGACGGGCTGATTTTGGTGCGCTCGGGTGGGTCGGCTGCGGGTGGG
The DNA here is from genome assembly GCF_044765325.1 of Embleya sp. NPDC127516. Classification (NCBI taxonomy): domain Bacteria; kingdom Bacillati; phylum Actinomycetota; class Actinomycetes; order Kitasatosporales; family Streptomycetaceae; genus Embleya; species Embleya sp. NPDC127516. The sequence continues at coordinate 211,321 of NZ_JBIWJT010000003.1, forward strand.
TGTTGGGCGGATTTGGTGTCTTCGAGCGCCGGGTTGGCTGGGCGGGCTCGGTGTTGTGGTGGTTGAGGGTTCTTGGGTGTCGGGTGGGGTGGATCCGGTGGGGCGGTGGGTTGTCGGGGGTGGGGGGTGTGGTGGGCTGAGGGATGGACGGGAGGCGGGTTATGGGGCGTGGGCGGTTGTGGCGGGGCCGGGGGGTCGGGGACGCGGGGATTGTTGTGGGGGAGTGGCCCGGGGGTGGCGGGCCGGCGGAGTTGGTGGCGTATTTGCGGGGGGTGGCGCTGACGGGGGACGGGGACCTGGACGCGGTGGTGGCGCGGGTGGTCGGGTTGTCCGCAGGCACCCTCGTGCGGGTGGATCGGGCCGCTCGCCCGAGGTCGGCGGTGGGGGTGCTCGGCGGATTGGGGCCGGCCCGGGTGTTGTTGCGTACGCGTCCGCATCCGTTGGTGGCCGCGGTGTCGAGCATGGACGAGAACGGTGGGCTGCGCGAGGAGGCGGTGGTTCGGCTGGCGGCCGAGCCAGGGCCGTTGGCCGCGGTCTTCCTGGCGTTGCGCACCGACGACTGGGTGGACTCGGTGCGCGATCGGGCGTTGGCCGCGCTGCGCTGGCACGACGAGCCGGACGAGGTGCGGGCGGTGGTGCCCGTGCTCGACGCCCTCAGCGGGCGGGCCCGGTCCAAGGGTGTGCTGGACGCCTATCGCCAGGCGCTGCTCGCCCATCCGCGTCAGGACGCCGTGGGGCGTGCGTTGGCCGCCGAGAAGGAGCCCAGCGTGCGTCGCCTGGGGGTCGAACTCCTGGACGAGGCGGCCCTGTTGGCGATCGCGCTGCGGGACGCGGACCACGCGTGCCGGACCGCCGCCGGGCATGCGCTGCTGGCCCGCCTGCGCGGTCGGGACCGGCATCACGTCGCGTTGCGGCTGCTGCGGGTGCCCGACCCGCGGGTGCGTGAGCGGGCGGTCGAGGTACTGCCGGCCGGGACGGAACCGGCCGCGCTCGCGGGCGCCCTGGCGGATCGTTCGCCCAAGGTGCGTGACGCCGCGCGGCGCAGACTGCGGGCCGGGGGTACCGATCCGGCCGCCGCCTACCGGGACTTCCTGCGCGCCCAGGCGTCGCCGGGGATGTTGCTCGGTCTCGCCGAGTGCGGCGGCGACGAGGACCTGGACATCCTGCACGCGCACCTGGACGCGGAGCGGTCCGCGCTGCGCCGGGCGGCCCGGGCCGGCGCGGTCCACCTGGTCCGGCGGACCGCGTCCCCCTGACCCGTGCCCCGGCGCGGGTGTCGCCACTTCAGGGGCGCTTGCAGTCCGGGCAGATACCGCGGAAGGTGATCTCGGCGCCGGAGATGTCGAAGCCGAAGCGCTCCGCCTCGGGGAGGCCGGCGACCGGGTCGCAGTCCGGGTGCACATCGCGGATCGTCCCGCACGCGCCGCACACCAGATGCTGGTGCGCGGTGTGGGCGTTGGGGTCGTACCGCTTCGCGCGTTTGTCGGTGCCCACCTCCAGCACCTCGCCGAGCAGGACGAGTTCGCCCAGCGTGTTGTAGACGGTCGCCCGGCTGATCTCCGGCAGCCGTTCGCCGGCCCGCGCGTGCACCTCGTCGGCGGTCAGATGCACGTGGTCCCCGTTCAGGACCTCGGCCACCACACGACGTTGCGCGGTCAGGCGCCATCCCCGCGCGCGCAGTCGCTCCAGAAGGTCGCTCATGGGAACGAAGATACACGTCCATGATTGGAACTGGTCTAAATACTGTTCTGGACAAAGTCCAAACTTGGCTCTAGGTTGGGCGTCGGATCACAGCACGAGCAACGCCAGGGGAGACGCAGACCATGTCGCAGCAGCCGAACACGCTGACCACCGAATCCGGCGCACCGGTGGCCGACAACCAGAACAGCCAGGCCGCGGGCCCCGGCGGGCCGTTGTTGCTCCAGGACCAGTACCTGATCGAGAAGTTGGCCCGGTTCAACCGCGAGCGCATCCCGGAGCGCGTGGTGCACGCGCGGGGCTCGGGCGCCTTCGGCCACTTCGAGGTCACCGCGGACGTGTCCCGGTTCACCCGGGCGCACTTCCTCGCCGAACCGGGCCGTCGTACCGAGGTGTTCGCCCGCTTCTCCACCGTCGCCGGCAACCTCGGCTCGGCGGACGCGGTGCGCGATCCGCGTGGGTTCGCGGTGAAGTTCTACACCGAGGAGGGCAATTACGACCTCGTCGGCAACAACACCCCGATCTTCTTCATCAAGGACCCGCTGAAGTTCCCGGACTTCATCCACACCCAGAAGCGCGACCCGTACACCGGCAGCCAGGAGGCGGACAACGTCTGGGACTTCTGGTCGCATTCGCCCGAGGCCATCCACCAGGTCACGTGGCTCTTCGGCGACCGAGGCATCCCCGCGTCGTACCGGCACATGGACGGCTTCTCCTCGCACACCTACCAGTGGGTCAACGCCGAGGGCGCGGCGTTCTGGGTGAAGTACCACTTCAAGACCGACCAGGGCATCAGGAACCTGACCGCCGAGGCCGCCGCCGCGCTCGCGGGTGCCGACGCCGACTCGCACCAGCGCGACCTGCTCAACGCGATCGACGCCGGCGTCGCACCGTCGTGGACGCTGAAGGTGCAGATCATGCCGGTCGCGGAGGCCGCGACCTACCGGTTCAACCCGTTCGACCTGACCAAGGTGTGGCCGCACGCCGACTACCCGCTGATCGAGGTCGGTCGGCTCGTTCTGGACCGCAATCCGGAGAACGTGTTCGCCGACGTCGAGCAGGCGGCGTTCAACCCGGCCAATTTCGTGCCGGGGATCGGCCCCAGCCCGGACAAGATGCTCCAGGGCCGGCTGTTCGCCTACGCGGACGCGCACCGCTACCGGGTGGGCGTCAACCACACCCAGCTCCCGGTCAACGCGCCGCACGCGACGGTCGCCCGCAACCACGGGCGGGACGGGCAGATGGCGACCAACCCCGGTGGTCGGGCCAAGAACTACGAGCCGAACAGCTTCGGCGGCCCGTACGAGAGCGGTGTGCCGCTGTGGGCGCCGACCGGGGTGGCCGGCGCGACCGGAACCCACGAGGCCCCGGCGCACGCCCAGGATGACGACTACGTGCAGGCGGGCGACCTGTATCGGCTGATGTCGGCGGACGAGCAGGCCCGCCTGGTGGCCAACATCTCCGGCTTCCTGGCGCAGGTCTCGCGAGAGGACATCATCGACCGCGTCGTCGGCCACTTCCGGGCCGCCGACCAGGCCTACGGCGATCGGATCGCGGCTGCCGTGAAGGACCTGCGCGCCTGATCGCCCCCCGGAACCGCCGCCCGGTACCTGAGCCGCGAATCGGTACCGGGCGGCGCTCATGTGTACGCGGATCCGGTGTGCACGCGGATCCGGCCCACGGATCGTCGGATGGTAAAGTTTTCGCCAAGTCGATCGAACGCGCCCCGCAGGGCGGAGGGGAGCACGTGTGCCGCAGCGGCCGAACCGCCGGTCGGCGCCGGTCGTCGCGTTGCTCTTCGTGCTCTCCCTGGTGGCCGCCTTCGGCGCCGGGTTCGCCCGGGGCGAGGGAGCCGGCGGGTCGTTGCCGGTGGCCGCGGCCAACGTGCACGCGACCCCGGTGCCCGGGGGCCCGCACGGCCCCGAACGACCCCAGGACTGCCGGCCCGCCTCGGCGACCCCCGCGCTGCCCGCGGCGAGCGAACTCGATCGGCCCGAGGCGGACCCGTACCCGCACCCCGACCTCGCGACCCTCGTCGCCGCCGGCGCGTGCCTGCCGCGGGCGACACCCGTGCCGCCCGTCGCCGGGACGCGCACCGATCCACCCGCCGGCCGCGGCCCGCGCCCGCCTCCCGCACGAGCACCACCGGTCCGCGCCGGGACCTGACGCTCGGCCCCAGGCCCTGTCCGGCTGATCCAGCAGGAACCGCCGGACAGGGCGTAGCCGACGCCAGCCGTCCCCGACGACGCCCGGACCCGACCACCGCCCCGGAAGGACGGTGATCTTCGTGCATCTCGCGGAGGCCCTGATCGCGCTCGGCGGCGCATTCCTCGCCGCCGGAATCCTCGCCCGCACCGGCGCCCGCATCGGGCTGCCGACCATCCCGCTGTTCATGCTGGCCGGCATCCTGTTCGGCCCCAACACCCCCGGCATCGCCCTCGTCGACAACCCGGCCGACCTGCAACTGCTCGGTGCGCTCGGCCTGGTCTTCCTGCTGTTCTACCTCGGGCTCGAATTCCACACCGACGACCTGGTGGCCGGTGGCCGCCGGTTGGTCGGCGTGGGCGCGCTCTACCTCCTGCTCAACGTCGGCGGCGGCTTCCTGTTCGGGCTCGCGCTCGGCTGGGGATGGCGCGAGGCGATGGTGCTCGCGGGGGTGCTGGGCATCTCCTCGTCGGCGATCGTCACCAAGGTGCTCGTCGACCTGGGCCGACTGGGCAATCCCGAGACCCGGTTGATCCTGGGCGTGATCGTGATCGAGGACGTCTTCCTCGCGCTCTACCTCGCGGTGCTCACCCCGGTGCTCGGTGAGGCCGAGGGCCTGGGCGCGGCGGCGCTCGACGTCGGCAAGGCGTTCGGCTTCCTGCTGCTACTCGCCTCGATCGCGCGCTGGGGCACCCGGATCGTCGGCCGGTTGATCTCGACCAGGGACGACGAACTGCTCGTGGTGATCTTCACCGGCCTGGCGATCCTGACCGCGGGGGTGGCCGAGGAACTCGGCGTCTCGGACGCGATGGGCGCGTTCATGATCGGCCTGATCCTGGGCGCCACCAAGAGCGCGCCGCGGATCCGCGCGCTGGTGCACCCGCTGCGGGACGCGTTCGCGGCGATCTTCTTCTTCTCGTTCGGGCTCTCGATCGACCCGGGCGACCTGGCGAGGGTGGCCGGACCGGTGGCGCTCGCGGTGTTGCTGACCATCGTGCTCAACGGCGTCGCCGGGGTGGCCGCCGCGCGGATCTGCGAACTCGACCGGTCGCAGGCATCGAACGTGGTGTTCACGATCTTGTCCCGAGGCGAGTTCGCGTTGGTCCTGGCCGCGCTCGCGGCGGGAGCCGGCGGTCTGGACGCGCGACTCGCGCCGTTCATCGCCGGCTATGTGCTGGTGATGGCGGTGCTCGGGCCGCTCGCCGCGACCCACTCGCGCACGTTCGAACGGGCTTTGCCCGCCCGGCTGTTCCGGACCCGGGAGGGCGCCGTCGGGGAGCGAGTCGGCTGAGGCCGACGCGGGCGACCGGGCCGCCTCCGGTCGCCCGCCGCGCTCAGCCCACCAACTCCTGGGTCCGCTGGGCCTCGTGTATCTGGCAGCGCACGATGTCGCGGACCGAGATGATGCCGAGCACGTCGCAACCGTCGAGCACGATGAGGTGGCGGAAGCCGCCGCGCGTCATCGCCGCCGCCGCGTCCGCCAGGGTCCACGACGGGGTCGCGAAGACCACGTTCGAGGTGAGGTGGTCGCCGGCGAACTCGGTGTCGGGATCCTGGCCCGCGCCGATCGACATCAGGATGTCCCGCTCGGTCAGGATGCCCAGACCGGATGTGTCCGGGTCGATCACCACCGCCGCGCCGATCTGGCGGGCGGACATCAGGCGCGCCGCGGCGCGGAGTGTGTGGGCGGGGCCGATGGTCAGAACGATCGTGCTCATGCCGTCGCGGACGAACATGTGACACCACCTCCGTCGGGGCGTGGATGTCAGGGCGGGGGTGTGCTCGAGAAAGAATTCACAAGTTCACAAGCCCTGTTTTCACATGGTCACATGCCCGGGAAGGTCAAGGGAAGGTATAGCGGGCAACTCGCTCGAAGGGAGTAGCTCGGGTGGGACCCGACGATTCGTCGGAATCCGCTCAAGCGTGCCCGTGCGGGTCGCCGAGCCGATCCAACAACTCGTCGTGCAACAGGCCGTTGGACGCGGCCGCGGTGCCGCCGGCCGGGCCCGGAGCGCCGCCGAGCGAGGTGAACCGCCCGCCCGCCTCCTCGACGATCACCGAGAGCGGCGCGAGGTCCCACAGGTTGACCTCGGGCTCCGCGCAGATGTCCACCGCGCCCTCGGCGACCAGCATGTACGACCAGAAGTCACCGTAGGCGCGGGTGCGCCAGCAGGCCCGGGTCAGGTCCAGGAAGTCGTCCATCCGGCCGCGCTCCTCCCAACCGCCCATGCTCGAGTACGCGAACGACGCGTCCTCGATCGCGGCCACCTTCGACACCCGGCAGCGCGAGGCCTGGGACAGACTGCGGCCGGTCCACGCGCCCGCGCCCTTCGCGGCCCACCAGCGGCGACCCAGCGCGGGCGCGGAGACCACGCCCATCACCGACTCGTCGCCGTCCATCAGCGCGATCAGCGTCGCCCACACGGGAACGCCGCGGACGAAGTTCTTGGTGCCGTCGATCGGGTCGATCACCCAGCGCCGGGGGCCGTGGCCGCTCGAGCCGAACTCCTCGCCCAGCACCGCGTCCCGCGGCCGACCGCGCCCGAGTTGATGCCGGATGATCTCCTCGGCGGCCTTGTCCGCGTCGCTGACCGGGGTCATGTCCGGCTTCGTCTCGACCCGCAGGTCGAGCGCCTTGAAGCGGTCCATGGTGGTCGCGTCGGCGGCGTCCGCGAGAACGTGGGCGAAGCGCAGGTCGTCGTCATAGCCGGGCATGACCGAACAGTACCGGCGGCTCGCGCGGGTGTCCGCGCGCCCCGCGCGCAGGGACACACTTACGCGCCGTCGCCGGGGCCTCGTACGCTCGTTAGGCAGACAAGCAAGCGCGGCCGGCGAGAGTCGACAACCGTTCGTCGGTGGTGCGCGTGTTACGAGTACGAGTCGATGGCGGAGGGGGTGCGGGACCGCGATGGCACTGTTCGGGGTCGGGCGCAGAGCGACACACGGCAAAGAGGCCGTACCGGGACCCGGTCTCGTCCAACCGCGTCGAAGTCTGGACGGTTGGACACTGGAGGGCACCCCGCTCGCGGACCGTTTCGAGCGCGAGGATCTGCGCGAACTGGGCACCCTGCTGCACGGTGTCGGGGCCGAGATGCGCACCGCGTGGACCTACGAGCGCGCGGCCGACCTGCTGGAGCGCGCGGGCGAGCGGCCGCAGGCGTTGGCCGTCGTCGAGGTGTGGTTCGCGCTGCCCGAGGAGGTGCGCCGAGCCAATCCCGCCGCGACCCGATCGCTGGGCCGGCGCCGGCAGCGGCTGCGCAGTCGGTTGGGCGCCGCGGCCGGACCCGCCGCGGCCATCCCGGCGCAGGCCAGGACCGCGTTGTCGATACCGGCCAAGCCGGGCACGCCGCCCCCGGTGCCGGGCGGGGAAGGGGCCGGGGCGCCCGGGGCCGAGTCGAAGGGCGGATCGCGGACCGGTCAGGCTACTCGCTGGTAATCGATCGTCCCGAAGGGGTTCCGGTCCGCGCGATGAGGGCGTAGGACAGCGGTACACGGCTACCGCCGCCCGCACGTCACACGTCTGCCGCGAGGAGAACGCCCGTGTCGACGCACGACCTGTACGCGCTGCCCGCCGACATGACCGTCTGGGAGGTCCCCGCGTCGGGGGCCGCCCGCTTCAACTGGGAGTACGACGAGGGCCGCGACCGGCTCCTGTCGTTGTACGCCAAGGGCAAGGACAAGCAGTGGGACGCCGCCCGGCGGATCGAGTGGGATCTGCCGGTGGACCCGATGAACCCGCTGGGCATGCCCGAGGAACTGCACACGCTGTACGGCACCCGAAGCTGGAACATGATGTCCCAGGGCGAGCGCGACGAGTTGGGTCGGCACGCCATCGCCTGGCAGTTCAGCCAGTTCCTGCACGGCGAACAGGGCGCGTTGATCTGTAGCGCGCGGATCGCCGAGTCGGTCCCGGACCTGGACGCGAAGTTCTACGCGGCCACCCAGGTGATGGACGAGGCCCGGCACGCCGAGGTGTACGCGCGCTTCCTCAAGGACAAGGTCGGGCTGTACTACCCGATCAACCCGAGCCTGAAGTCGCTGCTCGACGACACGCTGTCGGACGCTCGCTGGGACATGCCCTACCTGGGAATGCAGGTGCTGATCGAGGGGCTGGCGCTGGCCGCCTTCGGGATGTTGCGCGACCTGACCACGGTCGCGCTGCCCAAGCAGATCCTGGCCTACGTGATGCAGGACGAGGCCCGGCACGTCGCGTTCGGCCGGATGGCGCTGCGCGACTACTACCGCGAGTTGACCGACGCCGAGCGCGGCGAGCGCGAGGAGTTCGTGGTCGAGGGCTGCTACCTGATGCGCGACCGGCTGCGCGACGAGGAGGTGTGGGAGAACTTCCAGATCGACAAGGTCGAGGCGCGCGAGGCCACCGAGAACTCCGAATACCTGCGCGAGTTCCGCCGGTTGTTGTTCAGCCGGATCGTGCCGTGCATCAAGGACATCGGCCTGTGGGGCCCCAGGGTGCGGGAGACCTTCGCCGAGATGGGCGTGCTGGACATGGGCGATTCCAACGTCGAGCGGATGATGCGCGACGACGAGGACCAGGCCGAGGCGCTGGACCGGGACCGGCGCATCCGCGCGGAGGAACGGGCCCGGGCCGCCGAGGTCACCGACATGGTGGACCTGGGCGCTCAGGACTAGAGCGGGCTAGATTTTCGGTATGACCGATCTTGTGCGTTCCCGCCCGCCCGCCTTCGTCTTCGACCTCGACGGCACCCTCGTCGACAGCGTCTACCACCACGTCATGTCGTGGCAGGAGGCGCTCAGCGAGGCCGGCATCGACCTGGCGATGTGGCGGATCCACCGCAAGGTCGGGATGAGCGGCGGGCTGTTCGTCAAGGGCATCCAGCGCGAGACGGGCATCGACCTGTCTCCCGAGCAGGTCGAGGCGTTGACCGACGCGCACGGGCGCAACTACGCCGCCCGGGTGCCGTTCGTGGAGCCCCTGCCCGGTGCCCCGGAGCTGCTGCGCCACCTCACCAGGGTGGGCATCCCGTGGACCATCGCCACCAGCGGGCGGCGGGCCGGCGCCGAACCGATGCTGGCCAAGCTCGGCGCGCCTGCCGACCTGGCGATGGTCACCCGCGACGAGGTGGCCCGAGCCAAGCCGGACCCCGACCTGTTCCTGGCCGGCGCCGCCAAGCTCGGGGTCGACCCGGCACAGTGCGTCGTGGTCGGGGACAGCATCTGGGACCTGCTGGCCGCGCGCCGAGCGGGTTCACTGGGCGTGGGGCTGCTCTCCGGCGGCTACGGCGCGGACGAGCTCGAACGCGCCCACGCCTTCCGGGTCTACGACGAGCCGGGCGACCTGCTCGCGCACATCGACGAACTGGGCGTACGCGGCGACTGACCGTGCCCCGGGCATCCGGGTGATCCTGTCCGCCAACGCGTCCCGGCCGGAGCCCGACGTCCTACCCTGGAGACATGGGTCCGGCCGACGAACCTGCGGAACTGCTCCGTCTCCTCGCCGACGACACCCGATTGAAGGTGTTCGCCGCGCTGGTGCTGGAGGCCCGTCTCAGCTCCGATATCGCCGAGCGGACGGGGCTCTCGCTCCGGGAGGCGATCAAGGCGCTGGCCCGACTGGAATCGGCGGGGCTGGTCGCGCGTTCCGGGGACGGTTGGCACGCGTGTCCCGAGGCGCTCGCCCAGGCCGCGGCCGGGATGGGCGAGGAACCGGACGACGCGTTCGCCGACCGGGGCCCCGCCGAGGCGGCGGTGCTGCGCACCTACCTCGCCCGGGGTCGGGTCCGCCAGTTGCCCGTGCAGCGGGCCAAGCGGCTGGTGGTCCTCGACCACGTCGCGAGCAGTTTCGAACCCGGTGTGCGCTACGACGAGGCCGAGATCGAGGAGACGCTGCACCGGTTCATGGACGACCACGCCGCGCTGCGCAGGCACCTCGTGGACGAGGGCTTCCTCGGCCGCGAGGGCGGGGTCTACTGGCGCACGGGCGGGTCGTTCGTGGTCTGAACGGCCCGCCCGCGCGATGTGTCCGGCGGGCCGGGGTTCGCGCGATGTGCCTAGCGGGCCGGAACCCGCTCGATGTCGATCCCGCCGTTGTCCGTGGCCACGTCGATCACCCGGTTCGAGCGCGGGTCGTTGTCGACGTCGTTGCGCACCCCGCCGTTGTCGGTCTTGGTGGAGACCCGGTAGGTGTTCTGGTCGTCGGGCACGCTGATCCGGACGCCGCCGTTGTCGGTGCGCACCTTCACGTTCGTGGGCGCGGTGTCCAGGCGCAGGCGGACGCCGCCGTTGTCCGTGTCCACCGAGATCCGGCCGGCGTTCACCCGAGCCACGGAGACGCCGCCGTTGTCGGTGCCCAGGGTCAGGTCGCCGGTGCTGTCGCTGATGTCGATGCCGCCGTTGTCGGTATCGAAGCGCATGTCCTGCCGCAGCCCGTTCGCGCTGATCCGGCCGTTGTTGGTGGAGACGTGCAGCGGCACGTCGAGCGGGACCTTGATCCGGTACGACCCCCCGCAGTTGACGTTGACGAAGCCCGGGCAGTGCAGTCGGAGCTCGAGCCGGTTGCCCACCAGGGTCCAGCTCGGGTCGGGGCCGTTGATGCTGTGGGTGACCTTGCGGTCCACGGTGATCTTCCCGGGCTCACCCGCTTCGAGGGTGACCCCGCCGTTGTCCGTATCGATGACCAGATCGCCGCTGCTCAGCGTGAAGGCCCTCTGGTCGCGCACGTCGTGGCTGGAGAGCACGGTGATCCCGGTCCACGCCGCCAGCAGGATCCCCCCGATGGCGAACACCCCACCGAAGAAGATCAATGACGTCCGTAGCGGCCTTTTCATGACACTCTCCCCGACAGGTGATCCGAAGCTGTCCAAACTGTATGAGCGGCGGGCCCGGGCCCGGCATCCGGCGGTCACCCGAACCGGGGGTAGGGCTGGCCCCCCTGAGCGGACCGTGACGGATCGGGCGGGACGAGTGTTCGACACCCGCTGAACCCGGGCACTCTGGGAGCCGTTGGTCTGTGCGAGGGTCGTTCCCGCCCTCGGGTCCCGACCGCTTAGGAGTGCCGTTTCATGTTCGACACCGTCTCCGGCCTGCCCCTCCACGTCCTGGTCGTGCACTTGGCGGTGGTCATCGTGCCGGTGGCGGCGATCGCGAGCGTGCTCGTGGCGGTCCGCCGGCCCTGGCTGCTGCGCGTCGGGTGGTGGGTGGTCGGCCTGGACGCCGCCGCCGCGCTGACCACCTTCGTCGCCAAGGAGAGCGGCGAGAAGCTGCTCGCCCGGCTGGACCGACTCGGCGACGGCACGCGCAACGCCGCCGTGCAGACGCACGTGGACCGGGGCGCGGACATGCTCTGGTACGCGCTCGGCCTGCTCGGCGTCACGCTGGTGCTGCTGCTGGTCGCCCGGCATCGGGCCGCCGCGACCTTCCGGCCGCGGACGATACCGCCGATCGTGGTCCCCATCGTGGCCGCGTTGACCGTGGTCGCCGCGGTGCTCGCGGTCGTCCAGGTGGTGCGGGTGGGCGAGTCCGGTTCGAAGGCGGTCTGGGAACCCACGGTGCAGAACAGCCTCGCGGCGCCGCGCTGACCCGCGCGGACACCCGGGGTGACACCCGGAGTCAGTCGCCCTCGTCGCGCTCGCGCGTGCTCAGCAGCCGGCGCAGCGAGTACAACCGGGCCGGGTCCGCGTGCCCGGCCTCGACCCACGCGTCCAGCGCGCAGTCCCGCTCGTCGTGCGAGCACGCCCGCGGACAGTCCTCGGTGCCCGCCGCGAGGTCGGGGAAGGCGTTGATCACCCGGCCGAGGTCGACGTGGTTGAGGCCGAACGAGCGCACACCCGGGGTGTCCACGACCCAGCCGCGGACCTCGCCGGGCTCGGCCGCCTCGCCCGCGAAGGGGGGCAGCCGCAGGGTCAGCGCCGACGTGGTGGTGTGTCGGCCGCGACCGGTCACCTCGTTGACGTGTCCGACCGCGCGCTGGTGATCCGGGACCAGCTCGTTGACCAGGGTGGTCTTGCCGACTCCGCTGTGACCGACGAAGACGGTGATCTTGCCGGCCAGGCGCGCGCGGATCGGGTTCAGGTCCCAGTCGGACGCGCTCCTGGTGACCACGTGCTCGACGCCGAGTGCGCCGTACATCTCCAACAGGTCGTCGGGAGAGGCGAGATCGGCCTTGGTCAACACCAGCAGCGGTTCCAGGCCCGCGTCGTAGGCCGCGACCAGGCAGCGGTCGATCAGGCGCGGGCGCGGCTCCGGGTCGGCCAGCGCGGTGACGATCGCGAGCTGGTCGGCGTTGGCCACGATAATCCGCTCGTACGGGTCGTCGTCGTCCGCGGTGCGGCGCAGGGTGGAGCGGCGCTCCTCGACCCGGACGATCCGGGCCAACGAGCCGTCCTCGCCGCTGAGGTCGCCGACGATGCCGACCCGGTCGCCGACCACGACGCCCTTGCGGCCCAGCTCGCGGGCCTTCATCGCGGTGATCGAGCGGTCCGGCGCGTCCTCGTCCTCCAGCAGGCAGGTGTACCGACCCCGGTCGACGGTCAGCACCCGGCCCTCGCGGGCGTCCTCGTGCTTGGGCCGGGTCCGGGTGCGCGGGCGCGAGCCGCGCTTGCCCGGGCGGATCCGGATGTCGTCCTCGTCGAGGTCCTTGCGTCGGTTGGAGCCGAGTCCCGCCATCGTCCCGAGCCCCTCAGCCGCGTCGCGCGCTCAGCATGCGCGTCCACAGGCCGGTGAAGTCGGGCAGCGTCTTCGCGGTGGTCTCCACGTTCTCCACTTCCACGCCCGGGACCACCAGGCCCAGCACGGCGGCCGCGGTGGCGAGCCGGTGATCGTCGTAGGTGTGGAAGACGCCGCCGTGCAGCGGGCGCGGCCGGATCTCCAGGCCGTCCTCGATCTCGTTCACGTCGCCGCCGAGGTCGTTGATCTCCTTGACCAGCGCGGCCAGCCGGTCGGTCTCGTGCAGGCGCAGGTGGGCCACGCCGGTGAGCCGGCTGGGGCCGTCGGCCAGCGCCGCGACCGCCGCGATCACCGGGGTCAGTTCGCCGACGTCGTGCAGATCGGCCTCGATGCCGTGCACCGCGGTGCCGCCGGTCAGGGTCAGGCCCGCCGAGGTCGGCACGCACGAGCCGCCCATCGCGGTGAAGATCGAACGCAGCCGGTCACCGGGCTGCGTGGTGTACTCCGGCCAGTCCCGTACGGTCACCGAACCGCCGGTGACCAGCGCGGCGGCCAGGAACGGCCCGGCGTTGGACAGGTCCGGCTCGACCACCATGTCGCGGCCCAGCAGCGCGCCCGGGGCGACCCGCCACACGTTCGGCTCGGCGTCGTCGACCCGCGCGCCGGCCGCGCGCAGCATGTCCACGGTCATCGCGATGTGCGTCATCGACGGCACCGAGCTGCCGGTGTGCCGAACCTCGACACCCAGGTTGAAGCGCGGCCCGGACAGCAGCAGCGCGCTGACGAACTGCGACGACGAGGACGCGTCGATGCGCACCACGCCGCCCTCGACCCCGCCGCCGCCGAGCACGGTCATCGGCAGCCGGGCCTCGCCCTCGTCGTCGATCCGGGTGCCCAGGTCGCGCAGCGCGTTGATCACGCCGCCCAGGGGGCGCTCGTACGAGCGCGGGTCGCCGTCGAAGCGCACCGGCCCGTCGGCGAGCGCGGCCACCGGCGGCAGGAAGCGCATCACCGTGCCCGCGTTGCCGCAGTCCACGGTCGCGGGGCCGGTGAGCCCGCCGGGCAGCACGTACCAGTCCTGACCGCGGTCCTCGATCACCACGCCGAGCGCGCGCAGGCCGGCCACCATCAGCAGCGTGTCGCGGCTGCGCAGCGGGCGGCGGACATAGCCGGGACCGTCGGCCAGCGCGGCCAGCACGAGGGCGCGGTTGGTCACCGACTTGGACCCGGGCACCTCGACGGTGGCGGTCACGGGAGCGGAGGCGACAGGGGCAGACCACAACGCAGACATCACGGTCCAAGCCTAGTCGTTTGCGGGCTCGCCCCCGATTTCGATTCGGTACGTGGCACCCTGGACGCCATGTGTGGCCGGTACGCGTCCAGCAAGAGCCCCGACGACCTCGTCGAGATGTTCGAGGTCGATCGCTTCGACCCCGCGGACGAACTCCCACCCGACTGGAACATCGCGCCGACCAAACAGGTCTACGCGGTCCTGGAGCGCGCGGTCGAGTCCGGTGGCCCGCCCGCCCGGCAACTGCGCACGGTCAAGTGGGGCCTGGTGCCGTCCTGGGCCAAGGACCCCGGCATGGGCGCCAAGATGATCAACGCCCGGTCCGAGACCGTGCACGAGAAGCCGGCCTACCGCAAGGCGTTCGCCGCGCGGCGGTGCCTGCTCCCGGCCGACGGCTACTTCGAGTGGCACACCCCGGAGACCGCGCCGGACGGCCCCAAGGGCGCGTCCCGCAAGCAGCCGTACTGGATCCACGCGGCGGACGGCTCCGAGGTGGCCTTCGCCGGGCTGTACGAGTGGTGGCGGGACCGGGGGCGCGCGGACGACGACCCGCTCGCGTGGTTGTGGACGTGCACGATCCTGACCCTGGACGCCGATCCCGAGCTGTCCCGGATCCACCACCGGATGCCGCTGGTGCTGACCCGGGACAAGTGGGACGAGTGGCTGGACCCGGCGTGGACCGAGCCCGAGGAGGTCCGCGGCCTGTTGGTGCCGCCGCCCACCGGGTTCATGACCGCCCGCCCGGTCTCGACGGACGTGAACAACGTGCGCAACAACGCGCCCCACCTGCTCGACGCGATTCCCGAGGACGAGGTCACCGTTGACGCGACGCTCTTCTGATCCGACCGGGCCCGTCCGCGTGGAGAACGTCGGCGTCGAGGCGGACGCCGTCGCGCCCGAGGCGACCCGGGGGCCCGCGGCGCCCGAGGTGTTCGAGGTGGACACGCCGGTCGGCGCCGCGCGGGTGAGCGTGCACCGCGCGACGGGCGGCCCGGCCCGGGCGTGGTTCGTGGCGAGCCACGGCGCCGGCGGCGGGATCGAGGCGCGCGACCTGGTCGCGCTCGCGGCGGCGCTGCCCGCGCGCGGCATGCACGTGGCCCTGGTGGAACAGCCGTGGCGGGTCGCCGGCCGCCGACTGGCTCCCGCGCCCAAGACCCTGGACGCGGGCTGGCGACCGGTGCTGACCGAGATCTCCCGGCGCAACCGGGTCGAGGGGCTGCCGGTGTTCGGGGCCGGCCGCAGTGCCGGTGCGCGGGTCGCGTGCCGGATGGCGGGTGAGACCGGTGTGGCGGGTGTGGTCGCGCTGGCCTTCCCGCTGCATCCACCCGGTCGGCCGGAGCGTTCGCGCTTGGCTGAACTGCTCGGCGCCGGCGTGCCGACCCTCGTCGTCCAGGGCGAACGCGACTCGTTCGGGGGTCCGACGGAGTTCCCAAAGGAGGGTCCGAGCGTGCTCGCGGTGCCCTTCGCGGACCACGGATTTGCCGTGCCCAAGCGTGCCGAGATCACCCAGGAAGCGGCATTGGCCCTGATCACAGCGGGTGTCGGCGATTGGCTGGTGGCCGCGAGCGGGCGGGAATGATCCGTGTCGGCGACGTGTTCCCCCAACTGTCAAGCGTCGACGAGTGGAGGTCGCTCCCATGCTCAAGGCCGCAGGTTCGGTTGTCCGAAACGAGGCACCGTTTCTCGCCTGGCCCGAGTGGGGTGCGGGCACCGATCAGCCTCGGGCGATATCGTCGACTCCTGGCTTGAAGGAGGTGGGTCTCGTACCGGAGACCTTGGAGCAGCAAGACGCGCGGTTCGAGCGGGACGCCCTGCCGTTCCTCGATCAGTTGTATTCGGCGGCCCTGCGGATGACCCGCAACCCGGCGGATGCCGAGGACCTGGTCCAGGAGACGTTCGCCAAGGCGTACGCGTCGTTCCACCAGTTCAAAGAGGGCACCAACCTCAAGGCCTGGCTGTACCGCATCCTGACCAACACCTTCATCAACTCCTACCGCAAGAAGCAGCGGCAGCCGCTGGAATCGCATGCGGAGGAGATCGAGGACTGGCAGTTGCACCGCGCCGAGTCGCACATGTCCACCGGACTGCGCTCGGCCGAGGCGCAGGCGCTCGACCACCTGCCGGACTCCGACGTGAAGACGGCCCTGCAGGCCATTCCGGAGGAGTTCCGGATCGCGGTGTACCTCGCCGATGTCGAGGGCTTCGCGTACAAGGAGATCGCGGACATCATGGGTACTCCCATCGGGACCGTGATGTCGCGCCTGCACCGCGGGCGGCGCCAGCTTCGCGATCTGCTGGCCGACTACGCACGTGAGCGCGGCCTCGTCCCCGCAGGCACCGACCGGAAAGGCTCGGACTCATGAGCTGCGGTGACCACCACGAGGTGGATTGCTCCGAGATCCTCGGGCACCTGTACGAGTACATCGACAACGAGTTGGCGGACGCGGACTGCACCAGCATCCGCACCCATCTCGACGAGTGCTCGCCGTGTCTGGACAAGTACGGGCTCGAGCAGCAGGTGAAGGAGCTGGTGCACCGCTGCTGCGGGCGCGACGAGGTCCCCTCGGAGCTGCGCAACAAGGTGCTGGAGCGGATCAAGCTGGTGCGGGTCGAGGTGGACGCGCAGCGGGTCTCCGTCGAGGAGACCGTGGTCGAGATAGAGCGACCGGGTCGGTCCTGACCCGGCCGACGCGCCGGCGCCGTCGGGTCCTCGACCCGATCGAGTGGCCGACCCGCGCGGGTGGCTGACCCGAACGAGCTAAAACAGGGCGCATGGCCGGGATAAACCGGGCATGCGCCCTTCGGCCGTTGGTGGGGCGCCCTATTCTCGGTGGTCCGAGCGACCAGCCGAGGAGTCGCATGCGCACGCTGCCGCCGAGCGCCCGGATCCACGTCGGGATCGTGGTGGGCGGGTCCGTGCCCGCGCTGATCCTGCTGCCGTGGTCGGGCGTGGACATCGATCGACTGGGCGCTTTGGCGGTGTTGTTCATCGCCTTCGGGGCGGTGGCCCGAGCCCGACTCACCGGCCTGAGCGGCGCCCCCGACGGGGCGCTTTTTCCGTTGGTGTGCGCGGCCGTGCCGCTGTTGCCCGGCGGCGCGGCGGCGGCGATCGTGGTGCCCGGCGTACTGATCGCGCGGGCCCGTGCCGCCGACCCGGTCGCTCCCGTGGTCAACGCCGCGCATCTGGTGTTGTCCGTCGCGGTCGCCTCCCGGGTGTACGAACTCCTGGATGGGTCGCGATATCCGACCGCTTCCGAGTTACCCGCCAAGCTGGTGCCGACGGCCGCGGCGGGAGTGGCGCTGTATGTGGTGAGCGGGCTGCTGGACGCCGCGTTGTGCACCACGACCCAGGGCGCCGCCCGACTCCCGGTGTTGCGCGAGGTGTTCGTGCGCTCGGCCGGCTGGCGGCTGGGCTCGGTGCCGATCGCGCTGATGATGGCCGTGTTGTGGCAGCAGCGGCTGGGCGTGTTCGCGGCCGTGCTCGTACTGCTCCCGCTGTACGTGGCCTTCTGGGCCTACGCCCAGCAGGCGCGCGAGCGGGCGGCGCACGAGGCGACCGTGCGCACCCTGGTGCGCGCGGTGGAGATCAAGGACGGCTACACCCGGGGCCACAGCGAACGGGTGGCCCGGGCCTCGGTGTTGATCGCCCGACGGCTGGGCATGCGGGAGGACCGCGTGGTCCGGCTGCGCTACGCGGGGATCCTGCACGACGTCGGCAAGCTGAGCGTGTCCACCCGGGTGTTGACCAAGCCGGGGCGGCTGGATGCGGACGAACTGCGCGAGATGCAGCGACACCCGGTCAGCGGCGCCGAGATGGTGGCCGACCTGACCTTCCTCGGCGAGGCGCACGGCGGCATCCTGCACCACCACGAACGCATGGACGGGCGCGGTTATCCGGCGGGCCTGGTCGGCGCCGAGATCCCCGAGTTCGCCCGGGTGATCGCGGTCGCGGACGCGTTCGACTCGATGACCTCGACCCGCTCCTACCGGCCCGCGCGCGGCGCGGACGCGGCAATGGCCGAACTGCGGCGGTGCAGCGGGAGCCAGTTCGACCCCAGGATGGTCGAGGCACTCGCCCAGGCATTGGACCGGCACGGCTGGCCGGAGGGCGAGCCGGCCGAGGGCGGCGAGCCGGCCCGGACGCCGAAGCCGACGGGCGAGCTGCGCGACCGGGTGCCCGGGCCACGCGGGGAATCGCCCGTCGACACCCACTCGGTGGCCCGCGGACGGGTCGGTGGCGACTCGTGACGGCGACCGAGGTCCGGCCCGAACGGGGCGGTACGACCGGGCGACTGCGCGCGCACACCGGTACCGCGGTGCTCGTGCTCGGTGCGCTCGCCGCCGTCGCCGCGCTGGCCGCCACCGCGGCCCGAGGCGTCGTGCAGCCGTCCTACGCCCTGGTGTTCGGCACGGTGATCGCCGTCGGCGAGATGGCCCGGGTGAGCCTGCCGGACGGTCGGGAGACCGCTCCGCTGGGCGCGGCCGGCGCGCTCGCGTACGCGCTGCTCCCGGACGTGCACGGCACCGTGTCGCGGCACGGTGTGCTCCAGGTGGTCGCGGTGGTCGGGGTCGCGCTGCTCGCCGGGACGTTGCCGCACGTCGCGCGCGGTCGGGCGCCGGCGCCGGGGTACGTCGCGCGCCGGTTGCTGGCGGCGGGCTTCGCGGCGACGCTGTTTCGGCCGCTGTACGCGACCGGCGGGCTCGATCCGGTGATGGCGCGCGGGTGGGCCTATGGCACGTTCCTGGTCCTGGTGGTGCTGTTGACGTCGCTGTGCGACGCGGTGGCGGCCGCGATAGTGCGGGTGGGCGGCCCGTTCTGCCCCGTGCTGCTGGCCGAACTGCGGGCGCTGTGCGCGGGGTTGAGCCCCACCGAGCGGATCGGGCCGGATGGCGAGGGCACCGGGAACAGGGCCTGCGGGCTGACCGGGATCGGCACCGCCGTGGGCGCGACCGGGATGCTGATCGCGCTGTCCACCAGCGCGTTGGGGCTGTGGGCGGTGCCGGTGTTCTGCGTCCCGTCACTGCTGGTGCTGCTGTCCTTCCGCCGCTACACGGCGATCCGGATGGTGCATCGGCAGACCGTCGACGCGCTGTCCCGGCTGCCGGAGGCGGCCGGGTGCGGGTCGCCGGGGCACGCGGCCCGGGTGGGCGAACTCGCGCACGCGGTCGGGGTGGACCTCGGGCTCGGCGAGGTGGAGCTGCGCGAGCTGGCGTACGCGGCGAAGATGCACGACATCGGGCAACTCGCGCTCGTCGACCCGGTGCCCGGCGGCACCACGCTGGATCTGCCCGAGGCCGAACAGCGCCGGATCGCCCGACTGGGCGCGGACGTGATCCGGGAGAGCGGCGTGCTGGACCGGGTCGCCACCATCGTGGCCGCGCAGGCCGACCCCTACCACGACGACGCGGCCGGGCCGCCGCCACCGCTGGCCAGCCGGATCATCAAGGTCGTCAACGCCTACGACGACCTGATCGCGCCGACCGACGACCCGCGGGCGCGGCGCGAGGTGTTCGCGCGGCTGCGCGCCGACGCGGCCGGGGCGTACGACCCGCGGGTGGTCGAGGCGCTGGCGCAGGTGCTGGAGCGGGCCGACTGAGCGGGAGGCCGGCTGCCGATGCGGGCCGGCCTTGTCGTCGATGACGCCCGCCGCAGGCGGCTTCCCGTGGTTGGATTTCGGGCGGGGCGCGATCGCGCCCCGCCCGACACGCGCTTCACAACGGCCCGACCCGGGCCCGAAGGAGGAACGACGATGGCCGAGCAGGTCCTGGCGGAGATGGTGGCCAACGTGGCCAAGGTCGTCGCCCACGAGGGGGACACGGTCGAGGCCGGCAGCACCCTGGTCATTCTGGAGTCGATGAAGATGGAGATCCCGGTCCTCAACGAGTTCCCGGGCACCATCGCCCGCATCACCGTGGCCGAGGGCGACGTGATCCAGGAGGGTGACCCGATCGCGGTGATCGAGTAGCCGCCCCCGCCGAGGTGTCCTGCGGGGGGCGCCCCGGCCGGGTCGGGCCGACCGCTCGCGCCCGGGTCGAGCGCGCCGGGTCGAGCCGCGCGCACCGGGCCCCTCGTGCCGGTCAGGCCGACGTGAGCACTCCGTGCTCGACGCACTTGGCGGTCCAGCCGCGCGGGGTCACCTGTACGGTCATCCGCCGCCGGCACTGTCCGCAGTAGCGCGGCGGTTCGAGTTCGCGGCGCCGCACACAGTCGTCGTGCGCGGCGCCGGCAAGCTGTTCGCCGCAGTGGTCGCAGAAGGCTGCAATGGTGGTCACGGCCGTAGATTACGGCCTGCGCCCCCAACGCCGGACCGGCCCTCCCGGCGGCCGCGGCACGCGTGCCGGGTCAGGTCCGCGGGGTCTCGCGCAGGTCCTTGAGGTAGCAGATCAGTTCCACCTCGGGCACCGGCCACCAGTCGCGCTCGGGCGCCCGGTGGAAGCCCATCCGCGCGTAGAGGCGGTGTGCGGCGCGCATGTCCCACACGGTGGAGATCGCGACGGCGGTGAAGTGGTGCTTGCGGGCCCGCTCCAGGCAGGCCTCGACCAGCGCCTCGCCGATGCCACGCCCCCGCGCGTCCGGGTCGACCGCGAGCATCCGGAACTCGCCCTCGCCCTCCCGGGAGACCTCCGCGTACGCGCTGCCGGGCAGCACGAACGCGACGGTGCCCAGGATCTTGCCGTCGGCCTCGTCCACGGCCACGAGCAGCTCGGAGTTCTCCGCGCGGTGCGCGGCCTTGCGCAGATCCTCGACGTAGTCCCGGTCGGCGGCGAGCAGACCCGCGTAGCCCGCGACGGTCACTTCCCCCACCGCCTCGTACTCCTCCGGACGGGCCTGGCGAATGTGGACGCCGGCGGGAGCGGGGTGCCGATCGTGGGGTCGGGCCGCGGCGGCGGAGACAGGAGGATTCATAGCCGTCCAGTTTACGCTGCGGATCACACCCCGATGGTCGCACGCGGGTAGATCGCCTCCGGATCGGTGAGCACGTTCAGCAGGTACGGCACGCCGGAGGCGAACGCGCGGCGCAGCGCGGGGGCGATCCGCTCGGGCCGGGTGATCGTCTCGCCCGCGCCGCCCAACGCCCGCACCACGTCGTCGTAGCGGGTCGCCGGGGCCAGGTCGGCGGCCACGTCGTGGCCGTACAACATCCGCATCGGATGCTTCTCCAGCGCCCAGCAGCCGTTGTTGCCCACGATCAGCACCACCGGGAGGCGGTGCCGGACCAGGGTGTCCACGTCCATCAGCGAGAAGCCCGCCGCGCCGTCCCCCAGCAGCAGCACCACCTGGGCCGAGGGCCGGGCCAGCCGGGCGCCCAGGGCGTAGCCCAGGCCGGTGCCCAGGCAGCCGTACGGGCCGGCGTCGAGCCAGCCGCCCGGGCGCGCGGGCTCGATGTACTTGCCCGCGAAGGACACGAAGTCGCCGCCGTCGCCGATCACCACCGCGTCCTCGTCGAGGACGCGGAGCAGTTCGCCGTGCACGCGGGCCGGGTGGATCGGCCGGCCGGCGCTGCCCAGGAGCGGGGCGTCGGACTGGGCGGCGGTGTGCGCCGCGGCGCGCACGTGTGTGGACCAGGTCCGGTACATGCCGACCCGGCCGACCCGTGCCCATGCGACGGTGAGCGCGTCGAACAGGGCGCTGAGGTCGGCGGCGGCGGTGATCGCGCAGTGCGCGTGCGGGCCGGTCCCCGGCGCGGAGTCGGTCAGGTGCACGACGCGGGCGGGCGGGCCGCCGGCCCGGCCGCCGAAGCTGCCGTAGCCGAGGCGGAAGTCCAGCGGCGCGCCCGCCACCAGGACCAGGTCGGCGCCGCCGAGCGCGGCCGCCCGGGCCCGGCCGGCGAGCAGCGGGTGGCCGGTGGGCAGTACACCGCGGCCCATGCCGTTGGCCACCACCGGCAGGCCGATCGTCTCGGCGGCGCGGCGCGCGGCCTGCTCGGCGCCGCCGATCCACACGTCCTGGCCGAGCACCAGGACCGGTCGCAGCGCGCGGGCGAGCAGGTCGGCGATCTCGGCGACCACGTCCGGGTCGGGAGGCACCGGCGCGGGCGGCTCGACGGGTGGCAGCGCCACCTCGGCCCGGTCGTAGAGCACGTCCATCGGCACGTCCAGGAAGACCGGACCCCGGTGCGGGCTGTTCGCCAGGGTGAGCGCGGCGTTCACCTCGGCGGCGATCCGGTCGGTGTCGTGCACGGTGGCCGCGCGCTTGGTGACCGGCGCGAGCAATGGCGGGTGGTCCAGTTCCTGGAGCGCCCCCGAGCCCCAGCGGAACGCGGGTGCCCGGCCGCCCAGCACCAGCATCGGCGAGCCGTTGAACCAGGCGGTGGCCACCGCGCTGATCCCGTTGGTGACGCCGGGCCCCGCGGTCAGGACCGCCAGTCCCGGTCGGCGGGTGAGCTTGGCGGTCGCCTCGGCGGCGAACACGGCGGTCTGCTCGTGCCGTACGTCCACCACCCGCAGCGGCGGCTCGGCGTCGACCGCGGCGTCGTAGAGCGGGAAGACGTGGCCTCCCGACAGCGTGAACATCGTGTCGATCCCGTGCGCCCGGGCGGCGGCGACGGCCAGCGTGCCACCGTGTCCCTCGACCCGCCCGTCGCCGGTTTCGCGTTCTTGGTCCCCTCGTCGTGCGCGCATGTCCGGCCTCCGTCGCCGTAGACGCCGCCACCGTCGTGCCGGAGGGAAACCTATCCGCGTGCGCTACCGGGCAGTAGGGGGCGACCGCCGACGGCCCCGGGGCGGGGCCGTCGGCGGCTCGGGCAGGGGCGCCCTACAGGGTCTGGTTGAGCGCCTTGACCGGCATGCTCAGTTCCTCGAGCAGTTGCAGGTCGGCGTCCGCGGCGCGGCCCAGGGTGGTGAGGTAGTTGCCGACGATCACCGCGTTGATCCCGCCGAGCAGGCCCTCACGCGTGCCCAGGTCGCCGAGCGCGATCTCCCGGCCGCCCGCGTAGCGCAGGATGGTCCGGGGGAGGGCGAGCCGGAAGGCGCCGATGATCTTGAGCGCCTCGCGCGGCTCCAGCACCTCCTGGTCGGCGAACGGGGTGCCCGGGCGCGGGTTGAGGAAGTTCAGCGGTACCTCGTCCGGCTCCAGCTCGGCGAGCTGACCGGCGAACTCGGCGCGCTGCTCGGCGGACTCGCCCATGCCGACGATGCCGCCGCAGCACACCTCCATGCCCGCCGCGCGCACCATCCGCAGGGTGTCCCAGCGCTCCTCCCACGTGTGGGTGGTGACCACGTTGGTGAAGTACGACTTGGCCGTCTCCAGGTTGTGGTTGTAGCGGTGGATGCCCATGTCCGCGAGTTCGTCGACCTGCTCCTGGGTGAGCATGCCCAGCGACGCGGCGATGTTGATGTCGACGGCCTCGCGGATGGCCGCGACGCCCTCGCGCATCTGCTTCATCAGCCGCTCGTCCGGGCCGCGTACGGCGGCCACGATGCAGAACTCGGTGGCGCCGGTCGCGGCGGTCTCCCGGGCGGCCTGCACCAGCGAGGGGATGTCCAGCCACGCGGCCCGTACGGGGGACGGGAACAGGCCCGACTGCGAGCAGAAGTGGCAGTCCTCGGGGCAGCCGCCGGTCTTGACCGACACGATGCCCTCGACCTCGACCTCGGGGCCGCAGTGCCGGACCCGGACCTCGTGCGCGAGCTGGAGCAGCTCTTCCAGGCGGTCGTCCGGGAGGTTCAGCACGGCGAGCACCTGATCGGCGTCCAAGCCGCGCCCCTCGTCGAGGACTTGGTGCCGGGCCACCGCCAGGATGTCGTCGTTCACGGTCTGCGTACGGTCACTGTCGAGGGTTTCCGTCATGTCGCTCACCTCGCGGTCGGATCCTGTATGGCGCGGAACGCGGCCGGATCGAAGGTACCGCCCAGGGCGGGGGACAAACTCGCGCGGGCGGTGAGCAGGAAGTCGGCGGGGTGCAGCGAGCCCGCGCCGGCGGGCAGGACACCGGCCAGCGGGCGGGCGGCCAGGGTCTCCAGATCCCGGACGTTGCAGCGCATCGCCAGGTCGGGTTCGGCGGGCCAGGAGCCGATCACCACGCCGACCAGGTCCACGCCCCGGTGCGCCATCGACTCCAGGGTGAGCGCGGTGTGGTTGAGCGTGCCCAGGTCGGGCCTGGCCACCACGAGCGCGCCCGCTTTGAGCTCGTGCGCGAGGTCGGCGATCGTGGTGCCGTCGTCGTCGAAGCGCACGAGCAGGCCGCCCGCGCCCTCGATGACGACCAGGTCGGTCTCCTTGGCGAGCCTGCGCACCCGGTCGGCGACGCCGTACAGATCCACCGGCGGCAGGCCGGAGACCCGGGACGCGGCGGCGGGGGAGAGCGGGTCCGGGTAGCGGGAGTACTCGTGCAGGTCGGTCACCCCGGCCAGGCGCCGCACGTCCGCGAGGTCCCCCGGCTCGTCCGGTGCCACGCCCGTCTGCGAGGCCTTGACCACCGCTACCGTGCCACCGCGCACGGCCGCGATCGCGGCGACGGCCGCCGTGACGATCGTCTTGCCCACCCCGGTGTCGGTACCGGTCACCACGAGAACGCTCATGGCGGTTCAGCCTAGAGGGACCTTGGGCCTGCGGTTCGTGGACCTGTGGCCCCGGTGGGCGAGCCGGGGGCGGGCGCATGATCGAGGTGGTGGGTGTGCGGCTCGGCGGAGCCGCCTCACTCGCCGATTCGGCGGCCCGCTGCACGGGGCTGTGGGAGCGAACGGCATTGCTCCGGCGATCGGCCGGGCGACCCGGGCAGACCCGGATCACCCGGCCGATGGCGTGCGGCGGGGCCGATCGCCGCCGGGTTCACTCCTGGGGGCGGCGCAGGCGGGCGACGAACTTGTACCGATCCCCCCGGTACACGGACCGGACCCACTCGACCGGTTCACCCTCGGTGTCGAAGCTGTGTCGGGACAGCAGCAACAGCGGCAGGCCCACGTCGGTGCCCAGCAGGCCCGCCTCGCGCGGGGTGGCCATCGCGGTCTCGATCGTCTCCTCGGCCTCGGCCAGGTGTACGTCGAAGCCGGCCGACAGGGCCCGGTAGAGCGAGTTGTGCTTGGCCAGGTGCTTGCGCAGGCCCGGGAATCGTTTGGTGGACAGATGTGTGGTCTCGATCGCCATCGGCTCGGAATTGGCCAGCCGCAGGCGCTCTATCCGCAGCACCCGGTTGCCGGGCCGGATCGCGAGCCGTTCCGCGAGGTGGTCGTCGCAGGTGATGTAGCCGATCTCGATCAGTCGCGAGGTCGGCTCCAGGCCCTGTGCCTGCATGTCCTCGGTGTACGAGGTGAGCTGGAGACTCTGCGCGACCTTGGGCTTGGCGACGAAGGTGCCCCGGCCCTGGGCGCGCTCGAGCCGGCCCTCGATGACCAGTTCCTGGAGCGCCTGGCGCACGGTGGTGCGCGAGATGTCGAACTGCGCCGCGAGGGTTCGCTCGGGCGGCACGGGCGTACCCGGTGGCTGGGTGTTGGTCAGCTCCTGAAGATGGCGCTTGAGGCGGTAGTACTTGGGCACGCGCGCGCTCGACTCGAGGCCGGCGTCGCCTCCTGCCATCGCACTGTCCGCCGCGGTCGTGGTCGCGTGTTCCGCCGTCACCGGTGCCCTCCTGACACGTTCGGTCCCCATCGTGGCACGACCACCGATCCCCCCAGGACCAGGAGTGCGGATGTCGGTCCGATAACAGCGCGGGTTCGCCGTCTACGGAACCTTGACACCCCAATTGGTCTATGCCAACCTCCGAAATGGTCTAAACCATTGATGGTCACCGCGCAACCCTCGTCCCTGGTGCGTCAGTGTTTTCCCATTCGAGTCCCCTCCCCAGTGGGGGACTCGGTCGGTCCGCGCACCTCACGGATCCGACGGGGGACATCGGCAACTCCAAACCGAACTGCGGTGCCCGACATCCTGAGGAGGATGTAGTGAAGCGTCGTCTTCTCGTCGCGGCCGGTGTCGCGGCGGCGCTGACCGGTGTTGCCGCCTGTGGATCCGACAGCAGCGATGACAACAAGGACAACAAGCCGGCGGCGGCGTCCAACGCGCCGGCCGCGGGCAACGGCAAGACCGTCCGCGTCTGGCTGATGAAGGGCTCCGCGCCCGACGACTACATCGCCGCGCTCAAGGCGAAGTTCGAGGCGGACCACCCCGGCGCCAAGCTGGACGTGCAGATCCAGCAGTGGAACGGCATCGGCCAGAAGGTCACCGGTGCGCTGGCCAGCAACGACGCGCCCGACGTGATCGAGGCCGGCAACACCCAGATCGCCCAGTACGGCGCCTCGGGCGGCCTCAAGGACCTCAGCTCCAAGGTCACCGAGCTCGCCGGCAAGGACTGGCTGACCGGCCTGTCCGACCCGGGCAAGGTCGACGGCAAGACGTACGGCATCCCGTTCTACGCCGCCAACCGTGTCGTGATCTACAACAAGGAGCTCTTCGCCAAGGCCGGCGTCCAGCCGCCGAAGACGCGCGCCGAGTGGATCGAGAACACCAAGAAGCTCAACACCGGCGACCAGCAGGGCATCTACCTGCCCGGTCAGAACTGGTACTTCTACGCGGGCCTGCTCAAGGACGAGGGCGCCGACATCGCCACCAAGTCCGGCAGCGCCTGGAAGGCCAACCTGGACGCCGCCCCGGCCGTGGCCGCCGCGAACTTCTACAAGGAGCTCCAGGCCCTCGGCAAGGGCCCCAAGGACAGCGACGAGAAGACGCAGCCCGAGGTCCTCGCGGCGGACGGCGGCAAGATCGCCCAGTTCGTCGCGGTGCCGGCCGAGGCGGAGACCATCGCCAAGGCCAACCCGGCCCTGAA
This sequence comes from Embleya sp. NPDC127516, assembly GCF_044765325.1. Classification (NCBI taxonomy): domain Bacteria; kingdom Bacillati; phylum Actinomycetota; class Actinomycetes; order Kitasatosporales; family Streptomycetaceae; genus Embleya; species Embleya sp. NPDC127516. Next base: position 237,919 of record NZ_JBIWJT010000003.1, read on the forward strand.
GGACAAGTTCGGCTTCTTCCCGATCCCGGGCAAGGACGCGAGCAAGGCCGGCGCGGTGCTCACCGGCGGTTCCGACCTGATGGTCCCGGAGGCGTCGAAGAACCAGGACCTGGCCTACGACTTCATCAAGCTGATCAACAGCGACGAGTGGCAGACCAAGCTCGCGCAGGCCACCAAGCAGCTCCCGAACAAGACCACGCTCGCCAGCGCCGTCACGGCCGACCCGGGTGGCGCCGCGATGATGGAGGGCGCGAAGAACGGCTTCGCCACCCCCAACTCGCCGAACTGGGCCTCCGTCGAGGAGAACAACCCGATCAAGGCGTACCTCACCAAGGCGCTGACCGGTGGCGACCCGGCCGCGGCCGGCAAGGAAGCCAACGCGTCGATCGAGAAGACGCTGAACACCAAGAACTGACCCGGCGCGTGCACCCGAACCGCTGAGCGCCTCGGGTGAAGCGCAACCGGGCCGAACGACCGGCTCCCGTCGCGGGGTACACCCTCGCGGCGGGACCGGCTCGGCCCACTCGGCGCGGCCCGCCGGCGGTTCCCCGCCGCCGGCTCCGCGCTCTCGCCACGTCCCGCCATCGGGCCGGACGGGCCGCAGACCCCCGACACCGAACAACGGGAAGGCAGCTGTGTCAGCCTCCAAGGCAGATGCGGTGGTCGCGACACCTACGCAGCCCCCGCGCAAAGCGGCACCGACCGGTGCCAGACGCGCAACGAAGCCCCCGCGCAAGCCGTCGGGGATCGCCAAGCTGGTCACCCCCTACCTGCTTGTCGCGCCCGCGATCCTCGGGATCGCCTTCCTGCTGTTCTATCCGGTGGTCCGGAACGTCATGCTGTCGTTCCAGCACTACCGCTTCAAGCAGCTCATCTCGCGGTCGGCCGAGTACGTCGGCTGGGAGAACTACGACGCCGTCTTCAAGGACAGCGAGTTCTGGGAAGTCACCCGGCGCTCGTTCTACTTCACCGCGGTCAACGTCGTGGCGATCATGGTGATCTCGACGCTGTGCGCGCTGATGCTGATGAAGCTCGGCAAGTTCATGCGCATCCTCGTGCTGATCGGCCTGGTCGCCGCGTGGGCGACCCCGGTGATCGCGGCCACCACGATCTTCAAGTGGCTCTTCCGCTCGGACAACGGCGTGGTCAACTGGGCGCTGGTCAAGCTCGGCTTCGACTACGAGAACTACACATGGTTCGCGCACGGCACCTCCACGCTGGTGGTGGTGACCCTGCTGATCGTGTGGCAGTCGATCCCGTTCGCGACACTGACCATCTACGCCGGCCTGACCACCGTGTCCACCGACGTGTACGAGTCGGCGCGGCTCGACGGCGCGGGCCCGGTGCGGATCTTCAGCTCGATCACCTTCCCGATCCTGCGCCCGATCTTCGCGCTGGTGGCCTCGCTCGAAGTGATCTGGATCTTCAAGTGCTTCGCCCAGATCTGGGCGATCGCGGGCGAGAACGGACCGATCAACGACGTGCGCACGCTGCCCGTGTACGCGTATCAGCAGGGCATGTCGCTCAAGTTGTTCGACATGGCCGGGGCGATCTCGACGATCACCGTGCTGATCCTCGTGGTGATGCTCGTCTTCTACTTCCGTCAGATGTTCAAGCAGGAGCGGGAGGCCGACAAGTGAAGGCGCGCACCCTGAAGCGGATTCCGCTCAACGTCGCGGCGCTGTTGGTCTTCGCCGTGTCGATCTTCCCGGTCTACTGGATGGTCCTCACCGCGTTCAAGCCGGCCAAGGACGTGCAGTCGCCGACCCCGAAATTCTGGCCGAGCTCGATCTCGTTCAAGAACTTCGACACCGCGACAAACCAGCCGTTCTTCTGGGACTACTGGCGCAACAGCCTGATCGTGGCCGGCGTCGGCGTACTGCTGGCCCTGGTCGTCGCGTGCTTCGCCGCGTTCGCGGTGGCCCGCATGCAGTGGAAGGGCCGGGCGCCCTTCATCCTGATGGTGTTCATCGCGCAGATGGCGCCGTGGGAAGCGCTGATGATCCCGATGTACCTGATCGCGCGGGACAACGACCTGCTCGACTCGCTGCCGATGCTCACCGCGATCTACTTCGTGATGACACTGCCCTTCTCGATCGTGACCCTGCGCGGCTTCCTCGGCGGCATCCCGGTCGAGTTGGAGGAGGCCGCCCGGGTGGACGGCTGTTCGCGGTTCACCGCGTTCCGCAAGATCGTCTTCCCGCTGCTGGCCCCGGGCCTGCTGTCCACGTCGCTGTTCGGCTTCATCACCGCGTGGAACGAGTTCGCGTTCGCCAACGCGCTGCTGATCAACAACCCGAACCAGCGCACGCTGCCGACCTGGCTCAACTCGTTCAGCAACGGTCTGACCACCGACTGGGGCGCCATCATGGCCGCCTCCACCCTGTTCATGCTTCCGGTGCTTGCGATCTTCCTGGTGTTGCAGGGCAAGGTCACCGGCGGTCTCACCTCCGGCGCGGTAAAGGGCTGATCGACCATGTCCGAACGTCTCGAGCGCCTCGCGCTCGCCGTCCTGCAGCCCGGTTTCGACGGTCTGACCGCGCCCGAGTGGCTGCGCCGACACATCGCCGGCGGGCTGGGCTCGGTGGGTCTGTTCGGTCGCAACATCGCGACCACCGAGCAGGTCACCGCGCTGACCGAGGAACTGCGCCGGGAGAACCCCGACCTCATCGTCGCGATCGACGAGGAGGGCGGTGACGTCACCCGCATCCACGTGAACACGGGCAGCCACTGGCCGGGCAACCTGGCGCTGGGCGTGGTCGACGACATCGCGACCACCGAGGCGGTCGCACGCGGGCTCGGGCGCGAGCTGGCCGCGTGCGGCGTCAACCTCAACTGGGCGCCGTCCGCCGATGTGAACTCCAACCCGGACAACCCGATCATCGGTGTGCGCTCCTTCGGGTCCGACCCCGAACTGGTCGCGCGGCACACCGCCGCGTACGTGACCGGCCTGCAGGCGGCCGGTGTGGCCGCGTGCGTCAAGCACTTCCCCGGCCACGGCGACACCGCGATGGACTCGCACCACGGGATGCCGCTCGTGGACGTCTCGCGCGAAACGCTGGCCACGCGCGAGCTGGTCCCGTTCCACGCGAGCATCGCGGCGGGCAGCAAGGCGATCATGAGCGCGCACATCCTGCTGCCGGCCTACGACACCGAGTTCCCGGCGACGCTGTCGCACAAGATCATGACCGGCCTGTTGCGCGGGGAACTGGGCTACACCGGCCTGATCGTCACCGACGCGATCGAGATGGGCGCGATAGCCGACACCTACGGCATCGCCGACGGCACGGTGCGCGCGATCGCGGCCGGCGTCGACGCGGTGTGCGTGGGCGGCGGACTGTGCGACGAGGACACCGTGCTGCACCTGCGCGACGCGCTGGTGACCGCGGTCCGCGAGGGCCGGCTCGCCGAGGAACGCCTGGTCGACGCGGCCGGCCGGGTACACGCGCTGGCCACGTGGGCCAAGGTCGGCGCGGCCGAACCGGTCGACTACGCACTCGGCCTGGACGCGGCCCGCCGCGCGATCCGGGTGACCGGCACGGTGGTCCCGATCACCACCCCCGCACACGTGGTCGAGCTCTCGCCCACCGCCAACATCGCGGTCGGCGAGCAGACCCCGTGGGGCATCGCCCCGGTCCTGACCGAGGCCCTGCCCGGCACCACGGTCACCCGCGCCCGCACCGCCGACCCGCAACTGGTCGAGGACGCGCTGCGCTCGGCGACCGACCGCCCCCTGGTCCTGGTGGTCCGCAATCTGGACCACCACGACTGGGCGACCGAAATCGTGGCGAGCCTGCTCGCCGCCCGGCCGGACGCCGTCGTGGTCGAGATGGGCATCCCCGGAGCTGCCACTCCGGGCGCCGCCCACCTCGCCACGCACGGCGCCGCCACGGTCTGCGGGATCGCGGCGACGGAGATCCTCACGGCGCGGCGGCTGGGCTGAGCGCGCCGACACACGCTCGGCACGCCGATCGGGCACGAAGCGTCCGGACGCTGTGAACCGGTCGGACACGCTGCCGGCGGACACTGGGAACGGTGGTCGGCCCAAAACCGTGGCTCCGGCCGCCAGCGTGACCGGCGCCGGGATTCCCTCGTGCCCGCCGGTAACACCAACCGATCACCCGGCCCTCGACCCGCCGCACCGAACGCCCGACCGGCGACAACCACCGACACCGAACAAATTCAGCAAGTGGAATCAACGGAAGGCCGCACCATGTCCGCCACCGACGACCGTGACGCCCTGGGACCCGACCGGGGCACCATCATGTCCGCCGAGATGGCGGAGCAGCCTGCCGTCCTGCGCCGGATCCTGACCGAGGGCGCGCCGGCGATCCGGGCCATCGCGGCCGAGATCGCCGCGCGCAACCCGCGCTTCGTGCTGCTGACGGCGCGCGGCACCAGCGACAACGCCGCGCTGTACGCGAAGTACCTGATCGAGGTGCTGCTGGGCAAGCCCGCGGGACTGACCTCGATGTCCACGACCACCGCGTACGGCGCGAAGCCGGACCTGTCCGACTGCCTGGTGATCACGGTTTCCCAGTCGGGCGGTTCGCCCGACCTGGTGGCCTCCACCGAGGCGGCCCGCAAGGCCGGCGCGATCACCCTCGCGGTGACCAACAACCCGGAATCGGCGCTGGCCGCCGTCTCCGAGTTCCACATCGACGTGCTGGCCGGCCCGGAGAAGGCGCTGCCGGCGACCAAGACGTACACGGCGGAACTGCTCGCGCTGTACCTGTTCGTCGAGGGGCTGCGCGCCGGCGACACCTCGCCGGCCGACCTGCTGCCCGCGCTGGCCCAAGACGTCCTGGACCGCCGGGACGAGGTGGCCGAACTCGCCCAGCGGTACCGCTTCGCGCAGCGCCTGGTGATCACCTCGCGCGGCTACGGCTACCCGACGGCGCGCGAGGCCGCGCTCAAGATCATGGAGACCAGCTACATCCCGGCCCAGCCGTTCTCCGGCGCCGACCTGCTGCACGGTCCGCTGGCCATGGTCGACAACGTCAGCCCGGTGATCGCGGTGGTCCCCGACGGCAAGGGCGGTGACGCCCTCCAGCCCGTCCTGGAACGCCTCCGCGGCCGCGGCGCGGACCTGATGGTGATCGGTACCGCCGACCAGGTCGCCCGCGCCTCGGCGGGCTTCGCCCTCCCCGAAGGCGTCGCCGAGGAGGTCCAGCCCATCCTGGAGATCATTCCGCTGCAACTCCTGGCCTACGAGGTCACCATGGCCCGCGGCCTCGACCCGGACGCGCCTCGCGCACTCGCGAAGGTCACGGAGACCCACTGACCTCGTGGCCGTGTGGCCCTGAGGGGTCCATGCGGCTCGGGTCCGCTTGGCCGCGCTCGCGAGGCACTCGGTTCTGCTGCTGTACCCACCCGCCCACCCGTTGCGTGTCCGTTCGAGGCTGCGGTTCCTTGGGGGTGGGCCCGGTCCGGCCCGGTGACCATGTCCTGATGGTTCCGGGGCCGGGCGCACGGTGCTGCGGTTGCGCCTCGGGTTGCTTTGGGTTGTGTACCCACCCGCTCCACCCGTTGCGTTTGCCGCGGAGGTTGGGGTTTCACGGGCGGCGGCGTGACCTGCTCCGGCCCCGCGGCCTCCGGCGTGGCCGGCCACGGGCGGGTGGGATTGGGGGTTCCGGAGTGGTTGCTCGCACATGGGCGGGTTGGCCTGGCCCGGCAAGACCTCGTGACCGATGCGAGAAGCACGAGGTCGGGCGCAGGGCTTGGAGCGCCGAGGCGACTTGGCCCGTCCCTGTGACCCCGGGGTGGCTGCCTGGGTCGGGTGGGCTGGCCGCGGCGAGGAATCGGCTTCCCCTGGGCCCCCGAGCTTGGCTGCGGTCCGGCGCGTCAGTGCCCACGACGCGGTTGAGACCTCGTGATCGACGCGCGAAGCGCGGAGAGCGGCGGAGCCGCAGAACTTTGACTTCGTGCCCCGGAGCGAAGCGGAGGGACACGAAGTCACGAGCGAGGGGCCGCCTTTTTTCTCGGAGGAGCGAAGCGGGGGAGAGAAAAAAGGCGGTGCCTCGCGAGCCGGCGACGAAGCCGCCCAACAAGCAGCAACGCCGTGCCTGCGACTCCGGCCGTGCCCGTTCCCCACGCCCGCGACTCCCCCCATCCCCCGCTCCCCGCTCCCCGCTCCCCGCTCCCCACTACCCCCTCCCCCTCACGCCCCAGGCCACGACCCCGTGGCCCGCTTCACCCCCAGAGCGCCCGCGCGTTCGACCGCGGTGCGGGTGACGGCGAAGATCGCGCCCTCGATCGCGGCGGTGAGCAGGATTTCGATCCAACCCCGGTCGCGGTCCCACGCGTCGGCTGCGTCGTCGCGGCCGGTGAGGGTCGTCCAGGTGTGGTCGGCGAGCTTTCCGGCGAGCATGCCCGCGCCGATGCCGGCGAGCAGGCCGATCGGGCGATAGGGCAGTGCCTTGGCAGTCGTGTTCATGTCCTGCGGCTGCCCCGGGAGGGCGGGTCCACGCCGGCCGAGCCGCCGGCGTGGGGTGTGGCGGCGGCGGTCAGATGCCCGCTTCGTAGGCCACCACGCCGCCGACCCACGTCTTGAGCACCGTCCAGTCGTCGCTCCACCAGACCAGGTCGGCGGCGGCGCCCGGGGTGAGCCGGCCCAGGTCGGTGCGGCCGAGGGCGTCGGCGGGCACCCGGGTGGCGGAGGTGAGGACGCGGGCCGGGGGGTTGCCCAGGCCGACCAGGTTGCGCACGGCGACGTCGAGGGTGAGGGCGGAGCCGGCGATGGTGCCGTCCGGGTTGCGCGGAACGTCGCCCTCGACCAGGGTCACGTCGACGTCGCCGAGGCGGTAGCGGCCCGGTGGCATGCCGGCGGCGGCCATCGCGTCGGTGACCAGCGCGGTGCGCTCGCCGGCGACTCGCAGGACCAGTGAGCAGACCGGGCCCACCACGTGGTGCAGGTCGGCGATCAGGCCGGGGGTCAGGCGCGGGTCGCTCAGCGCCGCGCCGACCACGCCCGGTTCGCGGTGGCCCAGGCCGCGCTGCGCGTTGAACAGGTGGGTGACCATGGTCGCGCCCGCGTCCGCGGCGGCGGACATCTCGGCGGCGGTCGCGTCCGTGTGTCCGGCCGAGACTCGGATCCCCGTGGCGACGATGCGTCGAATGGCCTCGAGCGCACCGGGAAGTTCGGGCGCCAGGGTGATCAGTGTCAGCGCGTCCCGGACCACGTCGTCGAGCAGCAGGCGGTCGACCAGTTCGGCGGTGGGCTTGCGCAGGTATTGCGGTGGGTGCGTACCGGCCCGGACCGGGGACAGGAACGGCCCCTCCAGGTGCACGCCCAGGTCGCGGGCGATCGGCTCCTGGGCGAACTTGGCGCGCAGCTCCGCGGCCCGCACGAGGGCCGCGGTGAGCGTGTCCAGGTCGCCGGTGATGAAGGTCGGGCAGAACGCGGTGACCCCGGTCGAGGGGAGCTTCGCGGCGACCTCGCGCCACGCGGTCGCGTCGGCCGCCACGAAGTCGTGTCCGAACGCGCCGTTGAGCTGGAGGTCGATCAGGCCGGGGGTGAGCACGCCGTGTGGCAGTCGCAGGCCGTCGGGCCCGCCCGGGCCCTCGATGACGCCGGTGATCCGGCCCTGCTCCACACCCACCTCGGCCGGGCCGACAAGCGTCCCGTCCACAAGCACGCGAGGTGCCCCAATGCCGGCCACGCGTGCCCTTCCTTCCCTGCGGGACCGCTACGCGGCCGAACGTTCGGCGGCCTCCCGGTGCGGGCCGGGAGGCCGCCGCCCATTTTGGTTCAGACCAATCCTAGTTGTCTAGACCAATGTCGAGGGAAATTCCACGTATACCGGCTGATATCGGGCCATACATCGACGAACCGCAGGGCGCACAAGTGCAGGGCTCACCGGCGCGGGGCCCACAAGTGACGACCCGAGACCCCGACGCGGCGCAGAACCACGGCGCCCGGCCTCGCGGCGCGCTCACGCCGAAGACGCGGCGCTCGAACCACGGCGCCCGGCCTCCCGGCGCGCTCACACCGAAGTAGCCGCCTCCAGCGCCGTCACCGCCCGAGCGATGTCGGCCGCCGTCAGGTCCGCGCGGGCCGCGAGCCTCAGTCGGGAGATGCCGTCCGGCACCGACGGCGGGCGGAAGCAGCCGACCAGGACGCCGGCCTCCGCGCAGCGCGCGGCGGTGTCGAAGGCGAGTTGCGCGTCGCCGATCAGCACCGACGCCACCGCACCCTCGGGTTCGGTCACCCGCAGACCCGCCTGACGGGCGCCCGCCGACAGCGCGCGCGCGTTCGCCCGGACCGCGTCGGCCAGACGCGGCTGCGCACGCAGGATCCGCAACGCCTCCAGGGCCGCCGCCGCGCACGCCGGCGCCAACCCCGTGTCGAAGATGAACGGCCGCGCCGCGTCCACCAGATGCTCGATCACCCGGGCCGGCCCGAGCACCGCGCCGCCCTGCGAGCCCAGCGCCTTGGACAGGGTCGCGGTCAGCACCACGTCGTCGGCCCCCGCCAGCCCCGCCGCGTGCACCGCGCCCCGGCCGCCCGGACCGACCACACCCAGGCCGTGCGCCTCGTCCACGAGCAACACGGCGCCATATCGCCGTGTGACGGCCGCGAGCTCCGCGAGGGGGGCGATGTCCCCGTCGACCGAGAAAACCGCGTCCACGACCACCAGGGCGCGTTCCTCGGCCCGTTCCGCCAGCACCCGGGCCACCGCCTCGACGTCGCGGTGTCCGGTGATCGCCACCCGGGCCCGGGAGAGCCGGCACGCGTCGACGATCGACGCGTGGTTGATCGCGTCGGACACGACCAGGCCGCCCTTGCCGACCAGTGCGGCGATCACCCCGAGGTTGGCCAGGTAGCCGGAGGAGAACACCAGCGCCGCCTCGGCGCCCATGTGCTCGGCCAACGCGGTCTCCAACTCGGCGTGCAGCGTGGTGGACCCGGTCACGAGCCGCGACCCGGTGGAGCCGCCGCCCCAGGTGCGCACCGCGCGGACCGTCGCCTCCAGCACCCGGTCGTCGCGGCACAGCCCCAGGTAGTCGTTTCCGGCCAGATCCAACCCGCCCGCCGTCGCCGCGCGCGGTCGCAGCCGGCGGCGCAGCCCCGCCTCGACCCGCTCCTTCTCCCGTACGTCGAGCCAGTCCAGCGGGTGACCGCCGCCGCCGATGGACTGCCGGGACGTGGGCGATTCGGTGGACATCGAGACCTCACAGGTGCGGCGGAGTGGGGCGCCCAGGATCGCAGGCCGGTCGGAAAGTACGCTGCCGGTGTGCCCTCGATGAACGATCTCGTCCGCCGCCACGCCGCGCTGCCCGCCGCCGACCTGGAGTGGCTGCACCTGTTGGTGTCCGAGTGGCAACTGCTCGCCGACCTGTCCTTCGCCGACCTGGTGTTGTGGGTGCCCACCGGGGACGGGCAGTACGTCGCGGTCGCGCAGATGCGGCCGAACACCGGGGCTACCTCGCACCAGGACGACCTGGTCGGCGACTTCGTGCCGCGCGGGCGGCGGCCGATGTTGGACGCGGCGCTGGACGAGGGCCGGATCGTGCGCGAGGGCGATCCGGAGTGGCGCGACGACGTACCGGTGCGGGTCGAGGCGATCCCGGTCTCCCGGGAGGGCCGGGTGATCGGCGTGATCGCGCGCAATACCAACCTGCTCACCGCGCGCACTCCCAGCCGGCTGGAATTGACCTACCTCCAGAGCGCCGCGGACCTCGCGCAGATGATCGCCGCAGGGACGTTTCCGCACGCGGGTGAACTGCTCGACATGGACGCGTCGCCGCGCGTGGGCGACGGGCTGATCCGCCTCGACGCGGACGGCGTCGTGCAGTACGCCAGCCCGAACGCGCTCTCCGCCTACCACCGGCTCGGCCTGACCACCGACCTGGTCGGTTGCCACCTCGGCCGGATCACCGCCGAACTCGCGCCGCACGAGGGACCGGTGGACGAGGCGATCTCCGCGGTCGCCAGCGGGTGGGCCCCGCGCGAGACCGAGGTGGAGACGCCCGCGGCGGTGGTGCAACTGCGCGCGATCCCGCTCAAGCCGCGTGGCCAGCGGATCGGCGCGATCATGCTCCTGCGCGACGTGACCGAACTGCGCCGGCGCGAGCGCGAGCTGATCACCAAGGACGCGACCATCCGGGAGATCCACCACCGGGTGAAGAACAATCTCCAGACGGTGGCCGCGCTGTTGCGGCTGCAGGCCCGGCGGATGGACGCGCCACAGGCCCGGGCCGCGCTGGAGGAGGCGGTCCGCCGGGTCGGCTCGATCGCGATCGTGCACGAGACGTTGTCCCAGACGCTGGACGAGCGGGTGGACTTCGACGAGATCGCCGACCGGGTGTTGTCCATGGTCACCGAGGTGGCCGCGTCCTCGGTGCGAGTCCGCACCGCCCGGCACGGCAACTTCGGCGAACTGATCGCGGAGACCGCGACGCCGCTGGCGATGGTGCTGACCGAGCTGTTGCAGAACGCCCTGGAGCACGCCTTCGAGGATCCCGGCTTCACCGACCGGTCCGGCACGCTGGAGGTGCACGCCGAACGCCGCGCGGAACGCCTGCTGATCACCGTCACCGACGACGGGATCGGCCTGCCGGCCGACTTCGATCCGCAGGTCTCCGGCAACCTGGGCCTGCAGATCGTGCGCACCCTGGTCGGCAGCGAACTCGCGGGCCGTTTCGACATGGTGCCCAATCCGGCCGGCGGCACGATCGTCACGCTGGACCTACAGATCCGCCAACGCCGCTGAGCCTCCCGGAGCCGAGCCCGCCGACGCCGCCGACGCACCGACGCCGCGGTCACCCACCGACGGGATCGCGCCGCGCCGACGAACACCCGAACCCGGGAAAGCAGTTGCCCCGCCCTGGTCCGATCGGACCCTGGCGGGGCAACTGCGGGCAATGCTTTGGTGTTCCGGTGATTGAGTCTCCGGAGTGTTCAGCCTGTCGTACTGATCAGGCGGAGGCGCGTGCGCGGTTGCGGGCGGCGCGGCGCTTGAGAGCGCGACGCTCGTCCTCGCTCAGACCGCCCCACACACCCGCGTCCTGACCGGACTCGAGAGCCCAGCCCAGGCACTGCTCCATCACGGGGCAACGGCGGCAGACCGCCTTCGCCTCCTCGATCTGAAGCAGAGCGGGACCGGTGTTGCCGATCGGGAAGAACAGCTCCGGGTCTTCGTCACGGCAGGCAGCAACGTGGCGCCAGTCCATGCGGTCCAACTCCTCGTGGGTCAGCGGGGGCTTCCGGCCCCGCTGTGGCTTGTGAATGTGAACGCTTTCACGAACCCCCCGACAAGCAAGGGGCCGACGAAGTCGGTCCCCAGGTTTGGCAGTGGATTCGGGCGGTGAAGATGACCTTTCGGCCACGTCCCTGCCGCCTCGTAGAGCCTTACAAACCTCGGCCGCCGATACAACCCCCTTGGGCCAGGATTTTTTAAATCATCGGTGTCGACTAGGTCACACCACTACATCGAAGGGATGAACCCGGGATTGGCGTTCGAGTGAAAGGCCAAAAGGCCCTTCCACTCACACAATCACACGCAGTGCACGGGGAACCCCCCGGAAGGTCACACTCCGATGTTCTCCCAGATGGTCCCCATCGACCTGAAGGGAAACAGGTTCTTCAGTCCGAAGAGTGAACGCATCGCAGTCGTGCAGGGACACGACGTGACGCCCATGTGGAGCATTACCCGTGGAGCCCAGCATCTGGGCCAGATGGCGCAATGTGGGCAGTGTTGACATCCGGGTGAGCGCGAAGAGGTCCAATCCGGTGTCATATGACGCTTGTGGACACGGATTCAGCGGCCGGTCGCGCAAAAACGTCCACGGCACCGTGTTCTGCACTATCCCCAGGCAGATTCCCTCGATCGGGTCCCGGCCCGGCACCTCCAGCGTCAGCGGCCCGTGCTTGCGGGTGTCCCGCCCGCCGTAGAACCGGCGCAGCGCGGACCGTACGTACAGGCCGGGCGTCGCCCGCCGCCCGTCGGCCCGGCGCTCCTCGACCCGGCCGACCACCTCGGCGTCGAAACCCAGGCCCGCGCAGAACAGGAACCAGCGCTCGTCGGCCAGGCCCAGGCCGATCTCCCGGCTGCGGCCGGCACGCAACGCCTCCAGCAGGAAACCGGTCGCCTCGACCGGATCGTTGGGCATGCCGAGCGAACGCGCGAAGACGTTGGTGCTGCCGCCCGGGACCACCGCGACCGCGGGCAGCGAGGGGGCGGGTCCGGCCACGAGCAGGCCGTTGGCCACCTCGTTGACCGTGCCGTCGCCGCCCAGCGCGATCACCAGGTCCAGACCGTCGTCGGCCGCCTGCCGGGCCAGTTCCGCCGCGTGGCCCCGGTGCTCGGTGCTCACCACGTCGAGCTTGAGGTCGCCGGCGAGCGCGTGCGCCAGGACGTCCCTGGTTCGCTCACTGGTGGTCGTGGCCTTGGGGTTCACGACGAGAAGGGCGCGCATACCCCCAGCGTATCTACCGGTGGGTAGGGCTCCCATGGGCCGGACGGTCGCCCGCCCCGGTTACAGTCGTGTGGTGACCGAGAGCCCTTCCGCCCAGGACCAGTCGGACCCCGCCGGGGCCCTCCCCCTCACTTGGCGCATCTGCACCGCAGTGGTCGGCGTCGAGGCGTTCGCACTCCTCGGATACTCCCTCTATCTGACCTTCCGGAGCGAGTTCGGCCATCCGACCAACGCGTCCGAGGGCGTCGCGATCGGCATCTACCTGCTGATCCTCGCCGCCGGGATAGTCGCCGCGTTCGTGGGCATGCTGCGCGGCCGACGCTGGAGCCGATCGCCGGCGATCACCGCCAACCTGATCGTGGTCGGCATGGGTTGGTATCTGATCAAGGCCGATCAACTGGTGATCGGCATCCTGACCATGATCGCGGGTGTGATCACCATCGGCGCACTCGCGACACCCGGCATGTACAACGCGCTCGAAGCACGCCACCAGGCCCGCCGAGCCTGAACACCCGCCGCCGGCCCCACGCCCCCCCGGCGCGTCAGCGCCCCCGACCCACCCCCACCCCAGTGATCGACGCGCGAAGCGCGGAGAGCGGCGGAGCCGCAAATGTGGACGGTGTGGCCCGGAGCGAAGCGGAGGGACACACCGTCCCGAGCGAGGCACCGCTTTTTCTTGGAGGAGCGAAGCGGGGGAAAGAAAAAGCGGCGCCTCGCGAGCCGGCGACGAAGTCGCCCAATAGAGCGACCCCTCGCGAGCCGGCGACGAAGTCGCCCAAACAAGCAAACTACTCCTCGACGAGCAGGCGCTCGCGCAGCTGCGCGAGGGTGCGCGCGAGCAGCCGCGAGACGTGCATCTGCGAGATGCCGACCTCCTGCGCGATCTGGGACTGCGTCATGTTGCCGAAGAAGCGCAGCAGCAGGATCTTTTTCTCGCGCGGCGGCAACTGCTCCAGGAGCGGCTTGAGCGACTCGCGGTATTCGACACCTTCGAGCGCGTCGTCCTCGGCGCCCAATGTGTCGGCGACGGCCGGGGAATCGTCGTCGGTGTCCGGTACGTCCAGGGACAGTGTGCTGTAGGCGTTGGCCGACTCGAGGCCCTCGAGCACCTCCTCCTCGGAGATCCCGAGTTGCACGGCGAGCTCGGCGACCGTGGGGGACCGACCGTTGCGCTGGGAGAGCTCGGCGGTGGCCGAGGTCAGCGCGAGCCGCAGTTCCTGGAGCCGGCGCGGCACCCGGACCGCCCAGCCCTTGTCCCGGAAGTGCCGCTTGATCTCGCCGACGATGGTCGGGGTCGCGTACGTGGAGAACTCCACCCCGCGATCCGAATCGAATCGGTCCACCGACTTGATCAGGCCGATGGTGGCCACCTGGATCAGGTCGTCCAACGGCTCGCCGCGATTGCGGAACCGGCGGGCGAGGTGCTCCACCAGCGGTAGATGCATCTCCACCAGCCGATCGCGCACCGCGGCCCGCGCGGGCGGATCCGATTCGAGCACCGCGAGTTGCGCGAACAGCCCGCGCGCGATCTCCCGGTCGTGAGCGTGGCGTTCGGAACCGGCACGCCGCCGGTTCGGCACCGCCGGACCCGTGGGCCCGGCGGATCCGGCAGGTCGAGCCGGTCCGTCCGGCCCCGCCGCCTCGACGCCACCGTCCATCGTCATGCTCGCGTCGCTCACCATGCCCTCACCCTCCCCTCGGCCGCGCCCGGCGGCCTCGTCGGGTGAGGCCGCGCTCGGCTGCGGTTCGTTGGCCGCGCCTTCAACACCACTGCTCACGTCTGCTCCGGCCCGCCACCGCGCTTCTTGTGCAGGCTGATGCTGACCACCTTGTCCTGGTCCACCGTCGCGTCCACCTCGCCGGCGAGTGCCGACAGGACGGTCCAGGCGAACGTGTCGCGCGCGGGTGTTCTGCCGTCGGTGGTCGGCGCGGACACGGTGACGTGCAGCGCGTCGCCCACCAGGTTGAACACGCAGGAGAGGACTCCGCCGGCCACCGCCTGGTCGAGCAGCATCGCGCACGCCTCGTCGACCGCGATGCGCAGATCCTCGATCTCGTCCAGAGTGAAGTCGAGCCGGGCCGCGAGGCCCGCCGTCGCGGTGCGCAGGACGGAGAGATAGGCACCTTCGGCAGGCAGTCGGACCTCGACGAAGTCCCGCTGTCCGGTGCCGGCTTCGTCCGCCGTGTGTGCGGATCGCTGGGACACCCTCACCTCCAAGGTGCTGCTGTGGGTGGCCGCCGCCGCGGGCGGTCACCACCGATGTCGGGGGAACCCCAGCGACGCTACCGCGCCGGCCGAGAACTGTCGTCACCGATGCGGGAACGGGTGCGGGAACGACCGAGGCTGCTGTGTACACGACGGTACGTCACGATATGTGATTTGACGAGTACGTAGTGTACCTGAGTTTGGTAATTTCGCACCGCGAGATCACGCCGTCCATGTACATGTGCCACAGTCCGCGACTCGCCAACCCGCCAATGTCAGGTATGTCGGTCGGGCTCGGGCTCGCGGGCCCGGCGTCTGGCCCGATACAGCGCGACGTTCGTGCGCGAGGTACAGCGGTCCGAGCAGTGCCGGCGGGAGCGGTTTGCGGACAGGTCCAGGAACACGTTCCGGCACGGAGGTGCCTGGCACACACCCAGGCGGTCGATGCCGTGCGCGGTGAGCTGTACCGCCAGACCCATGCCGGCTATCGCGGCGAAACCCTCGGCCGCGCCCACCGCGTCGCCCGCCAGGTGCAGGTGCCACGCGCTGGCGTCGTGGCCGGTCAGGCGCGGATGTACGGGGAACTCGGCAAGCAGGCCGTTGAGGGTGGCGACCGCGTCCGCCTCGCGTCCGGCGGCGGCGTCCACGAAGACCGCGCGCAGGCGGGTGCGGACCGAACGCAGCCGGGTCACGTCGGCGTCGGTCACCCGTGGCGGGATCCGCCGAACGGGTGCGATCAGCGCGAGCACGTCCTCGGGGGAGCGCAGCAGATCCTCGCCGCGCGCCGGTTGTTCGGTGTTGACCAGGCGGACCGCGTGCTCGGCGTAGGAGGAGAGATCCAACGACTGCCCTTCGGTCGCGGTCGCCGCCTTCGCTTCGGGCGCGTGCTTTCCGCGCGCTGTCGCGCCCGAGGTTCGCACGGGTCGACGGGGTCGGATGTGGCGGCGGTTACTGTCAGCCTACTGCGCGTGGCACTAGCGTCTTGGCCAGTTGCGAGAAGGGGTCTGACGCGCCATCACAAAAAGGTGGTAATCGGCTCATCGCCCCGGCGCTCCGCCATTCGGGGGGTATGCCAAAATCGGCGTCACGGGTGACCCCCGTAACCTCAGCCGGATCATGTGCGCTGCACGAAGCGCCGATGTCGCTGAGGCATGCAGCCTGCGATCGCGCTCCGAGAGCTGCACTTCTACTGACAATGTCTACAAAGGGGTCACTGTGGCAGCGGAGATCATCCCCACGGACAGCACGGCGACGGACGAACTCGATCCGGTCTTCGCCCTGCACCGGGGCGGGAAAATGGAAGTTCGCTCGACCGTCCCGGTGCGCAATCGGGACGATCTGTCCCTCGCCTATACGCCCGGTGTGGCACGTGTGTGCACGGCCATCGCCGAGAACCCGGAACTCGTCCACGACTACACGTGGGTCTCCAACACGGTCGCCGTGGTCACCGACGGCACCGCGGTGCTCGGCCTGGGCGACATCGGGCCCGCCGCGTCCCTGCCGGTGATGGAGGGCAAGGCGATCCTGTTCAAGGAGTTCGCCGGCATCGACGCCGTGCCGCTCGCGCTCTCCTGCACCGACGTGGACGAGCTGGTGGACACCATCGCCCGGCTCGCGCCGTCCTTCGGCGGCATCAACCTGGAGGACATCAGCGCGCCGCGCTGCTTCGAGGTGGAGCGCCGGCTCCAGGAGCGGCTGGACATCCCGGTCTTCCACGACGACCAGCACGGCACGGCGATCGTCGCGTTGGCCGCGCTGCGCAACGCGGCCACGGTGACCGGGCGCCGGCTCTCCGACCTGCGCGCGGTCATCTCCGGCGCGGGCGCGGCGGGCATCGCGATCGCCAAGATCCTGATCGAGGCGGGCATCGGCGACCTGTGCGTGGTGGACAGCCGGGGCATCGTGCACGAGGGTCGGGACGACCTCACGCAGATCAAGCGGATCATCGCCGAGCTGACCAACAAGGCCAAGCTCAAGGGCGGCATCGAGGAGGCCATGCGCGGCGCCGACGTCTTCCTCGGCGTGTCCGCGGGCAAGGTGCCCGAGGAGGTCGTGGCGACCATGGCGCCGCAGGCGATCATCTTCGCGATGGCCAACCCGAACCCGGAGATCGACCCGGACCTGGCGCACAAGTACGCGGCCGTGGTGGCCACCGGGCGCAGCGACTACCCGAACCAGATCAACAACGTGCTCGCCTTCCCGGGTGTGTTCGCCGGCGCCCTGTCGGTGCGTGCCAAGCGCATCACCGAGGGGATGAAGGTGGCCGCAGCCGAGGCGCTGGCCGCGGTCGTCGCCGACGAGCTCTCGCCCGACAAGGTGATCCCGTCGCCGTTCGACGAGCGGGTGGCACCGGCGGTGACCAAGGCCGTGGCCGAGGCCGCCCGTCAGGACGGCGTCGCGCGTATCTGAGCCGCGGTCCGTGGATCGGTGATCGTCCGACGGCTCCTCGCCGACCGTTCGACGACGCGATCGCATCCACGGCGACCCGTGGACGTGTGCGGTCCGCCCGACCGGGCGGACCGCACACGTCGTCAGTAGGGTGCCTCCCATGTTTGCCGTGAGTGCCGTGAGCATCGATGCCCAGGACCCCCTGTCCGGCCTCCGGCTCGGGGAGCACCCCGAGCCCGGCCACGACGGCGGGCTGCCGCCGGGGTGGACGACCGTGACCGTCAAGGCCGCCTCGCTCAACCACCACGACCTGTGGACCCTCAAGGGCGTGGGCATCACCGAGGACCGACTGCCGATGATCCTGGGCTGCGACGCGGCCGGGATCGACGAGGACGGCAACGAGGTCGTCGTGCACTCGGTGATCGGCGGCCCGGGCACCGACGAGCCCCGCTCCATCCTGACCGAGCGCTACCAGGGCACCTTCGCCGAGAAGGTCGCCGTACCGCGCTGGAACCTGCTGCCCAAGCCCGCCGAACTGTCCTTCGAGCAGGCCTGCTGTCTGCCCACCGCCTGGCTGACCGCGTATCGGATGTTGTTCACCAACTCGGGCGTGCGCCCGGGCGGCACGGTGCTGGTCCAGGGCGCCGGCGGCGGTGTGTCCACGGCCCTCGTGGTGCTCGGCAAGGCGGCCGGCTACCGGATGTGGGTGACCGGCCGGGACGAGGCGAAGAACGCCCGGGCGATCGAACTCGGCGCCGACGCGGCCTTCGCGTCCGGTGCCCGACTGCCCGAGCGGGTCGACGCGGTGATGGAGACCGTCGGCGCGGCGACCTGGTCGCACTCGGTCAAGAGCCTCAAGCCCGGCGGCACGATCGTGATCTCCGGCGCCACCTCGGGCGACCGGCCGGCGGCCGCGGAACTGACCCGGATCTTCTTCCAGGAACTGCGCGTGGTCGGCTCCACGATGGGCGACCGGGACGAGTTGGCGGGCCTGCTCCGGCTGTGCGCGCACGGCGGGGTGCGGCCGGTGATCGACACCGTGCTGCCGCTCACCGAGGCGCACGAGGGGTTCCGACGGTTGGCCCGGGGCGATCTGTTCGGCAAGATCGTCCTCACCCCTTGATCATCACGCCGGTCCGCACGTGCCCGGGTCGTCTCGGAAGGACCGCCGGATGCCGTTGTCCCGTCGCCGCGTACTAGCCCTCGGGGCCGGTACGGGGGTGGCCGCGGTGTCCGCCGGCCTGCTCGCCTCCTGCACGGGCCGGGAACTGCGTTCCGGGGGCACGCTCACGGTCGGCGTGTCCCGCCTGCCGGATGTGCTCAACCCCGTGTACGCGACGGCCGAGCCGGTGCGCTGGATCGCCGACCCCGTGGTCGAGGCGCTCTATACCTACCGGGACGACACCACGATCGGGCCGGTGCTCGCCGGGGCCGATCCGCAGATCGCGCCGGACGGGCTGAGCTGGACCATCCGGCTGCGGCCGGACGTGCGCTTCCACGGCGGGGACCCGTTCACCGCCGAACACGTGGTGGCCTGTCTGCGCCGGGTGGGCGATCCGGCGACGGCGGGCGACTGGGCGCCGTGGCTGGCGGGCCGGTTCGGCGCGATCGAGGCGCCGGACGCGCGGACCGTACGGATCGAGCTGCCGCGGCCGTTCGGCGCGCTGCGCGCCCTGCTGGCCTGCCTGCCGATCCCGCACCAGGCGACGCTGGGCGATCCGCGGGCGCTGGTCGGCACCGGGCCGTTCCGGTTGGCGGGTGCGGACGGGGCGGTGGTGGCGCTGCGGCGCGATCCGGACCACCGCGGCAAGGCGGTGCCGTTGGAGGGCATCGACTTCCGTGCCTCGACCGACGCGGTGGCCGACCTGAAGGAGCGTCGGCTCGCGGTGTACCCGCGTCCGACACCGGACCAGGTGCGGCGGTTGCGGCGCTCGGACGACACGTACGTGCAGACCGCGAGCGGGCCGGCCGACCTGGTGGTGCTGCCCAATCTGCGCCGGCCCCCGTTCGACAACGTCGCGGTGCGGCGGGCGCTGGCGTTCGGGATGGATCGCACCCGGGTGTCGCAGGAGGTGTACCGGGGCGACGCGGTGATCGGGCAAGGGCCGTTGGGGCCGGGCAACGAGGGGTGGGACCCGGAGTACACGCCGTACGGCCGCGGGGTGAGTCCGACCGCGTCCCCGAAGCCGAGTCCGAGCGCGACCGCCGGGCCGACCGTGGAGCCGGAGCGGGTCACCGCGATGTTCGGCGAGGCGCCGGTGCCGCCCGGGGTGCGGTTCACGCTGCTCGCGGTGGTCGGGGAGGCGGCGGAACTGCCGGACGTGGCGCGGGTGCTGGCCGAGGGGTGGAACCGGGTCGGGTTCACCGTCACGGTCGAGCGGGTGGATCCGGCGACGTGGGTCGCGCGGCGGCGGGTCGGGGACTTCGATGTCGCGCTGGTCGACCTGCGGGGGTCCGCGTACGCGGTGGGGCGGACGGGGTTCGCGGTGTTGTCGGCGGCGGTGTCGACGAGCCCGGAGAGCACGGGGTATGTGAATCCCGAGTTGGATCGCTTGGTCGAGCGGGCCTGGGGGACGGCGGATACCTCTCGGCGGGCGACACTCACGCGGGTGGCGGGGGAGATCGTGGCGCGCGACGCGGTGGTGTTGCCGCCGGTGTATCCGAAGGTCGCGGTCGGGCGGAGCGGGCGGGTCGAGTCGGTGGACGTGCGGCAAATGGGCTTGGGGCGGGTGGAGTTGGCGACGCTCCATCGGCGTGGCTGAACTCGGTTGGTCGGGCTGGGTTGGCCTCATGCGCTCGGTCGGGCTGGGTTGGCCTCATGCGCCCGGTCGGGCTGGGTTGGCCTCAAGCGCCGGCCGGGCTGAGGGGAGTTCGGCTGACCTCGGGCGTGGTTTGGCTGGGTTGGCCTCAAGCGCCGGCCGGGCTGGGTGGCCTCATGCGCCGGCCGGGCTGAGGGGAGTTCGGCTGACCTCGGGCGCCCGGGCCGGGCTGAGTGGCCTGATGCGCCGGTCGGGCTGGGTGGACTTGCGTGATGGCCTGGGGGGTGGGGTCAGGGTGGGGGGTCTTCGGTGAAGATTTGGCGGAGGTCGTTTAGCGCGGTGATCACTACCGTGCGGGCTCGGTCGAATTGGTCGGGGGTGATGCCGGCTCGGTGGGCCAGGGGGGTCAGTTCGGTGCGGATGGTGTCGAGGATCGCTTCGAGGTCGAAGGAGTCCGTGTCGCGGGTGGGGCGGTCGGTTTCCTTGGACCAGGCGTCTTCGGCTCGGGCGCGGGCGGTGGTGGGTTCCGGGTCGGTGGCGCCGAAGCGGCGGCGTAGTTCGCGCTCCAGGTCGTGCAGGCCGGGCTTGCCGGCCAGGTCGACCAGGTTGTGCGCCAGGCCCTCGGCGAGATCGGCCATGCGTTGCGAGAAGATCGGCTCCCAACCCTTGGGCTCGGTGCGTTCCTCGGTCGTGGTGCGGGGCGTCTTGCGGACCTCGCGGGCTGCCCGGCCCAGTTCCTCGCGCAGGTTCTGCGCCGACGTGCGCACCTCGTCCCGGATCTCCCGGGCCCGCTCGTAGACCGACTCCCGAATCTGCGCCTCCAGTTGGGCCAATTCCTCCTGGCGAGCCGCCAACTCGTCCCGGCCGGCGGCGGTGATCCGGTAGACCTTCCGGCCGCCCTCCACGTCGTGCTCGACCAGGCCCTCCTGTTCGAGCTTGGCCAGGCGCGGGTAGACCGTGCCCGCCGAGGGGGCGTACAGGCCCAGGAAGCGGTCGTGCAGCAGCCGGATGACCTCGTAGCCGTGTCGGGGGCTCTCGTCGAGCAGCTTGAGCAGGTACAGCCGCAGGCGGCCGTGCCCGAAGACCGGGGTCATGCGATCACCTTTCCCTCCGGGGCGCGACGCAACAACGTCACAGGGCCCGATACCGAGTTGATCCGGAGCCGTCCCGAGCCCTCGCCGAGCTTGCCGCTGACGTGGCTCGCGCCGAACCTGGCGCTCGTGGTCAGCTCGTCGAACACCGAGTCGACCGAGCCCACCGCGCTGCGCACGTCCACGTGCATGTCGCCCTCGTGCGGCAGTCGTACCGTCAATTCGCCGGAGACGGTGCTCAGCTGCACGTGGCTGCGGCCGACCGCGTCCAGGTCGAGCGTCATCGAGCCGGAGACCGAGTTGGCCCGGACCCGGCCGCCGGTGCCCTCGATCACGGTGAGCGAACCGGCCACGGTCACCACGCCGAGGTTGCCGGCCATCGACTCGGCGTCCACCGACCCGGAGACGGTGTTGGCGTCGACCGTGCCGGTCAGCCCGACCAGGGTCACGTCGCCGCCGATGCTGCGCACGGTGGTGTCGCCGTGCATGCCGGAGACGGTCGCGTGCGCGGAGACCACGCCGATCTCCACCGTGCAGTCCCACGGCACGGCCAGCGAGACCTCGGCGTGCCGGCGACCGAGCGCGCGCCCGTCCGCCATGAACGCCTTGAAGTCGGCCCGCCGCCGGGCGCTCTGGAACCAGTTCATCAGGTGCTTCCCGGTCAAGTCCGGGTAGGAGACGACCAGTTCGCCGCTCACCTCGTCATGGGTCACCTGGAGCGGCGGCCCCTCGACGGCGTGCACCTCCAGGCGCGGCGGTCCGTCGGTGCCCACGACGTCGACCAGGCCGCCGATCGTGCGTACGCGGAGCACGCGCACGGGGTCGAGTGTGAGGTCCTGTGGTTCCTCGATCATCCATCGGGACATGGACCCTCCCCTTCGGGTCGGAGTGCCGAACGCGATATATCGCGAAGCTCTGTCATTCACGATATATCGCGTCTCCCGCACGTCAAGGGAACCATCGGGTCTGCTTTCCGCGTTTCTCGAAGCCGAGGGACTTCGTTCATCCGCGCGTCGTGCCCGTGGCGCGCGCGTGCGCGCGAGCGGGCGCGCCCGCCTACGGCATCCAGCACGGGGGCACCACGCATGCCATTCACGCTCAGCCACATCGCCGCGGTGCTGCCGCTCCAGGGCGCCACCCGTACCGGAACCACGGCCGGGGACGGGGCGGGCCGACACGGGCCGCTGATCGCCTCCGCGCTGGCCTTCGGGGCGATGGCACCGGACGTGATCCTGTTCGTGTCCCTGGACTTCCTGCCGATGCGCGCCGACCGGCAGGCCACCCACGAACTGTGGCCGGGCGTGCTGGGTCTGAACATCGCGCTCACCGCGTTGCTCGTACTCGTCTTCCACCTGCTCGCGAGACCGCTGCTGGTGCTGTGCCCGGATCGGGTCCGGGCGGCCCTGGAGGAGCCGCTCAGACCGCGCCTGCCGGGCCGGCTGTACGCCGCCGCGCGGGCCGGGCGGCCGTTCCTGCGGGAAACCCTCGCGGTCGGCGTGTGGTTGGTGGTCTCCGCGATCCTGGGCGGCCTCTCGCACATCGCGTGGGACGCCTGGACGCACCACGACGACCCGGGCGTGGCGCACGTACTGCCCGAGCTGCGCCGGGAATTCTTCGGCCTGCGGCCGGGCTACGTGCTGCTCCAGCACGTCAGCACGGTGGTCGGGCTGACCACGTGCGCGGTGTGGACGTGGCGCTGGGTGGGCCGGCTGCCGGCACGGCCGATCACGGGCCTGCGGATGCCCGTGGCCGGGCGCTGGGCGGTGCTCGGCGCGCTGGTGCTGGTCGGCGCGCTCGGCGCGGCCAAGGCGCTGCTGCCGTTCCCCGACGGGCGGGTGCCCGCCTTCGAGGTGCTCGGCTTCGGCGCCGCGACCGGCTTCGGCCGGGGCCTGGCGGTGGGGCTGGTGCTGTACGGCGCCGGCTGGGCCCTGTGGCACACCCGTACGCTCCGGCGCGCCGGCGACGCCTGACCGGGACCCGGCGGACCGCGGACCGGCCCGCCGACGCGCGGGCCGGGTTCGGCCCGCGCCGGGGTTCGGCTACTCGTCGTCCTCGTCATCGTCCAACCGGGCGAGCCAGGTCGCGAGCCGCTCGACGGGGGTCTCGAACTCGGGGTTCAGGTCCACGAACGTGCGCAACTGCTCGGCGAGCCACGCGAGGGACACCTCCTCCTCGCCGCGTCGCTTCTCCAGCTCCTCGATGCCACGGTCCGTGAAGTACATGTTCTCCGACTCCGGTGTGTGTGTCCCGTGTGTGTTCGGTGGGTGTTCGGGTGCGCGCTACCCGGGGCACGCGACTCCGCCCCGGCGCGCATCGTACGCGGCCGGGGCGGAGTCGGTGGATCAGCGAAAGCCGAGGATCAGCTCATCGCTTCCTCGACCAGACCCTGCTGCTCGGCCTCGTGCCGCTTGGCCGAACCGACCGCGGGCGACGAGGACGACGGACGCGCGATCCGACGCGGAGCCGGCAGGCCGTACTCGACCAGGTTGAGCGCGATGAACGGCCACGCGCCCTGGTTGGTCGGCTCCTCCTGGGCCCAGACCAGCTCCAGGTCCTTGCCGTAGCGGTCCAGACCGTACCGCTCCAGCTCGGCCTTGAGCTCGGCCACCGGCAGCGGGTAGAGCCGCTCCACCCGCACCAGCGCGACGTCGTCGCGACCGGCCTTGGCCCGGCCGGCGGCCAGGTCGTAGTGGAACTTGCCGGAGGACATGACCACGCGCTTGACCTTGCTCGGGTCCACCGTGGTGTCGCCGATCACCGGCTGGAACTGCCCGCCGGTGAACTCCTCGATCTTCGACGCGGCGGCCTTCAGCCGCAGCATCGACTTCGGGGTGAACACCACGAGCGGCTTGTGGTGCGGGTTGAGCGCCTGCCAGCGCAACAGGTGGAAGTAGTTGCTCGGCAGGGTCGGCGCGGCCACCGTCATGTTGTTCTGCGCGCACATCTGCAGGTAGCGCTCGATGCGCGCGGACGAGTGGTCCGGGCCCTGGCCCTCGTAGCCGTGCGGAAGCAGCAGGACCACACCGGAGTGCTGGTGCCACTTCTGCTCGGCGGAGGAGATGAACTCGTCCATGATCGACTGTGCGCCGTTGGCGAAGTCGCCGAACTGCGCCTCCCACAACACCAGCGACTGCGGCCGGGCCAGCGAGTAGCCGTACTCGAAGCCCATCGCGGCGAACTCGCTGAGCAGCGAGTCGTACACGGTGAACTTGGCCTGGTCGTCGGACAGGTGCGCGAGCGGCGTGTACTCGGCGCCGGACGCGCGGTCCACCAGGACCGAGTGCCGCTGGCCGAAGGTGCCGCGGCGGCTGTCCTGACCGGCCAGGCGCACCGGGCGCCCCTCCATCAGGAGCGAGCCGAACGCGAGCGTCTCGCCCATCGCCCAGTCGATCGTGCCGTCCTCGACCATCGCCGCGCGGCGCTGCAACTGCGGCTGCAGACGCGGGTGCACGGCGAAGTCCTCGGGCAGCGAGACCTGCGACTCGACGATCCGCTTGACCGTCTCGTGCGGGATCCCGGTCGGGTCGATCCGCGGGAAGGCGATGTCCGCCGCTGGCGCGGCCGGGGTCGCCTGCGGAGCCTGCGGCGCGGTGGCCTGCCGGACCTCGGAGAAGACCTTCTCCAGCTGGTCCTGGTAGTCCTTGAGCGCCTGCTCCGCCTCCTCGACGGTGATGTCGCCACGACCGATGAGGGCCTCGGTGTAGAGCTTGCGCACCGAGCGCTTCTTGTCGATCAGGTCGTACATCAGCGGCTGCGTGAAGGACGGGTTGTCGGCCTCGTTGTGACCCCGGCGCCGGTAGCAGATGAGGTCGATCACGACGTCCTTGTGGAACGTCTGCCGGTACTCGAACGCGAGTTGCGCGATCCGCACGCACTGCTCGGGGTCGTCGCCGTTGACGTGGAAGATCGGCGCCTCGATCATCCGCGCGACGTCGGTCGCGTAGATGGACGAGCGCGACGAGGCCGGGGAGGCGGTGAAGCCGACCTGGTTGTTGATCACCACGTGGATCGTGCCGCCGGTGCGGTATCCGCGCAGCTGCGACATGTTCAGCGTCTCGGCGACCACGCCCTGGCCCGCGAACGCGGCGTCGCCGTGCAGCAACAGGGGGAGCACCGGGAAGTCGGCGCCCTCCATGTCGATGATGTCCTGCTTGGCGCGCACGACGCCTTCCAGGACCGGGTCGACCGCCTCCAGGTGCGAGGGGTTCGCCACCAGGGAGACCTTGACCTGCGCGCCGTCCTCAGAGGAGAACGTGCCCTCGGCGCCGAGGTGGTACTTCACGTCGCCCGAGCCGTGCATCGACTTGGGGTCGATGTTGCCCTCGAACTCGCGGAAGACCTGCGCGTAGGACTTGCCGACGATGTTGGTCAGCACGTTCAGCCGGCCGCGGTGCGCCATGCCGATCGCGACCTCGTCGAGACCGTCCTCGGCCGCGGCCGAGATGATCGCGTCGAGCAGCGGGATGGTGGTCTCGCCGCCTTCCAGCGAGAAGCGCTTCTGGCCGACGTACTTGGTGGCCAGGAAGGTCTCGAACGCCTCGGCCGCGTTCAGCCGGCGCAGGATGCGGAGCTGGTCCTCGCGGTCCGGCTTGGCGTGCGGAACCTCGACCCGCTCCTGGATCCAGCGGCGCTGGTCCGGGTCCTGGATGTGCATGTACTCGATGCCGACGGTGCGGCAGTAGGTGTCCCGCAGCACGCCGAGCACGTCGCGCAGGGTCATCAGCGCCTGGCCGGCGAAGCCGCCGACCGCGAACTCGCGCTCGAGGTCCCACAGCGTCAGCCCGTGCTCGACCACGTCGAGGTCCGGGTGCCGGCGCTGCTTGTACTCGAGCGGGTCGGTGTCGGCCATCAGGTGACCGCGAACCCGGTACGAGTGGATGAGCTCCTGCACACGTGCCGTCTTGTTGACGTCGTCCTCGTGCGTCGCGGAGATGTCCTGCACCCAGCGCACGGGTTCGTACGGGATGCGCAGCGAACGGAAGATCTCCTCGAAGAAGCAGTCTTCACCGAGCAGCAACTGGTTCATCCGGCGCAGGAACTCGCCCGACTGGGCGCCCTGGATGATGCGGTGGTCATACGTGCTGGTCAGCGTGAGTGTCTTGCTGACCGCGAGGCGGGACAGGGTGTCCGCGGACGCACCCGCGAACTCCGCCGGGTAGTCCATCGCACCCACGCCGACGATCGTGCCCTGACCGGGCATCAACCGCGGCACCGAGTGCACGGTGCCGATGCCGCCCGGGTTGGTCAGCGAGATCGTCACCCCGGCGAAGTCGTCCACCGTGAGCTTGTTCGAGCGGGCTCGCCGGACGATGTCCTCGTACGCCTGCCAGAAGGCGAAGAAGTCCATCTCGTCGGCCTTCTTGATGGCCGCCACCACGAGCTGGCGGTCACCGTTGGCCTTCGTCAGGTCGATCGCCAGGCCGAGGTTGACGTTCGCCGGCTTGACCAGGAACGGCTTGCCCTCGCGCTCCTCGTAGGAGTGGTTCATCGACGGCATCGACTTGGCCGCCTGGACGAGCGCGTAGCCGATGAGGTGGGTGAACGAGACCTTGCCACCGCGGGCGCGCTTGAGGTGGTTGTTGATCACGATCCGGTTGTCGATCAGCAGCTTGGCCGGCACGGCCCGCACGCTGGTCGCGGTGGGGATGGCGAGCGACGAGTCCATGTTGATCGCGACACGTGCCGCCGGGCCCTTGAGCTGGACGGCGTCCGGCTGCGCGGCGGGCTGCTTCTTCGCGGGCGCGGCGGCCGCCTTGGGGGCGGGTGCCTGCGCGGGCGTCGGTGCGGCGACCTTGGCGGGCGCGGCCTGGACCGGAGCCGGATCGGCGGCCGGGACGGGAGTGGGCGAAGGCGCCGCGTCCTGTACACCGCTCGTCATTATCGGGTGGCTCGGGGCCGGGGCCGGAGTCGTCGTCCCCGTCGCGGTCGACGACACAGCCGCCGTCACGGGGGGTTGCGCCGGGCTCGGCGCGGGGATGTTTCCAGAGTTGTTCGTGGTACCGCTCACTGGTGTGGGGCCGCTCGGGCTTGCCACGGTGGCTTGGCCGGCGGGCGTCGACGGCGTCGACGGCTCGCTGGGCTTGTAATCGGCGAAGAAGTCCCACCAAGCACGATCCACCGAGTTGGGATCTTGCAAATATTGCTGGTAAATCTCGTCGACGAGCCACTCGTTGGGGCCGAAGCTGGCCATCGGGTTGCTAGGGGACTGTGACGACACGGCGGCAACCGCCCTCTTCCGCTTCCTGGGGTGGTGGACAGCGGGAAACAAGGCTACGCCCTTTGACCGGTGTCGCGCAGGCCCCTCGGCCTCCGCGTCGCGTAGATCACAAACGGTTGACCGTTTAGTCGCGTTTGTTGCTTCCCGCCGTATTGGTGGTCACGGAACGTCATGTCGGGATCGTCCCGTGCAGTAAGTGTCCGATCACCCGATTACTTCGGGTCACCGGGCAGGAGCACTCGGATACGGCACCCATGGCTCGACTCGGCTACGGAAATATCACCCCCATGCAGGTCCACGGCCCAGCGGGCGATCGCGAGGCCCAGTCCGGTGCCCCCGTCGGTGGACGAGCTCTCGCCGCCGCGGGTGAACCGTTCGAAGACCCGACCGCGCTCGCCGTACGGGATCCCGGGTCCCTCGTCCTGGACTTCCAGGCACAGGCTTCCGGGGCCCTCGTCGCGTCGTGCGTGCAGACTCACGGTGCCACCGACGGGGCTGTGCCGGCAGGCATTCGCCACCAAATTGGTAACAACCTGATGCAGCCGCTCGGGGTCGGCGATCGCGATGAGATCGGTCGGTCGTACGTCGACCCGGAAGCGAACGTCGCTGCCCAGGGCCCCGGTCTCCTCGGTCAGCGCGGCCAGGAACGGCCCCACCGCGAACTCGCGCGCCTGGAGCGGCACGGCCCCCGAATCCAGCCGGGAAAGGTCGAGGAGTTGTGACACGAGTCGGCCCAGGCGCGCGGTCTGGGTGAGCGCGAGGCCCAGCGTGTCGGGATCGGGTTTCTGCACGCCGTCCACGAGATTCTCCAACACCGCGTGGAGCGCGGAAATGGGCGTGCGCAATTCGTGCGAGACGTTGGCGACCAGTTCGCGCCGGTGCCGGTCCACCGCCTCCAGGTCGGCGGCCATGCGATTGAACGCGCCGGCGAGGGTGCCCACCTCGTCGCGCGAAGTGGCGCGCACCCGGCGGGAGTAGTCGCCGCGCGCCATCGCCTGCGCGGCGGCGGTCATCTCGCGCAGCGGCGAGGTCATCCCGTGGGCGAGCACCAGGGTCACCGCCAGGCACGCCAGCGAGGTGAACACGAGCATGTACCGGAACCGCACCTCGGCCCGCAGCCCCAGGATGATCAGCAGCGTCGAGACGAACACGGACGCGATCACGAGCACGCCGAGCTTTGCCTTGATCGAGCGCAGTCGATCCAGCGGCCGCAG
Organism: Embleya sp. NPDC127516; assembly: GCF_044765325.1. Taxonomy (NCBI): domain Bacteria; kingdom Bacillati; phylum Actinomycetota; class Actinomycetes; order Kitasatosporales; family Streptomycetaceae; genus Embleya; species Embleya sp. NPDC127516. The sequence continues at coordinate 266,214 of NZ_JBIWJT010000003.1, forward strand.
GTTGCCGCGGCGCAGGCGCGGGCGCCGGGGCCGTGGGCGGGGCCGGGTGGGACGCGAATCGGCGGGGTTCAGGACGGTGCCTCCAGCGCGTAGCCCACGCCGTGCACGGTCCGGATCCACTCGGCGCCGAGCTTGCGGCGCAGCGCCTTGACGTGGCTGTCCACGGTCCGGGTGCCGGACGCGTCCACCCAGTCCCACACCTCGGCGAGCAACTGCTCGCGGGAGAGCACGGCGCGCGGGCGCGAGGCGAGGCAGACCAGCAGGTCGAACTCGGTCGGGGTCAGGTGCACCTCGTCCACGCCGAGCCGGACCCGGCGCTGGGTGCGGTCGATCCGCAACCGGCCCAGGTTCAACGCGGCCTCGGGGGAGACCGCGCGGGCCGCCGCCTCGGCGCGCTCCATCCGGCGCAGCAGTACGTGCACCCGGGCGACCAACTCGCGCATCGAGAACGGCTTGGTCATGTAGTCGTCGGCGCCCACCGCCAGGCCGACCAGCAGATCGGTCTCGTCGTCGCGCGCGGTCAGCATGATCACCGGCAGGCCCGGGTGCAGCGCCTGGAGCCGACGGCACACCTCCAGGCCGTCCAGTCCGGGCAGCATCACGTCGAGCACGACCAGGTCGGGCCGGGTGGTCGTGGCCGTGGTCAGCGCGGAGGGGCCGTCGGGTGCGGTGATCGCGCCGAAGCCCTCCGCCCGCAGCCGGGCGGCCACCGCGTCGGCGATCATGGGCTCGTCCTCGACCACGAGTACGAGCCGCTTTTCCCCCGTCGGGTCGGTCATACCCGCAGCCTACGTACCGTCGGCGGGCCGTGCGCACGACTTGGTGAGGCTCCCTCGAACCGGGGAGGCCGCTACGACGTCCAGAGGAGAGAGGCAGGACCGGAGTACCCCGCGGGAGCCGGCCCCGATTGGTACTTCAGGGGGAGGATCGGTCTAACCTGATCCGTCTACCCTGGCTCAAGCGTTGCCGCCGAACACCGCACCCGTGATCCGGGGCGGCGGTGCGGGCAGTGGTCCACGACCCGGGTGGCGACGGCGCGGATCGAACGCGGCCGACCGACGACGGTAGACCGAGACAACCGACAGCATGGGGGATCTGGTGCGGCGCAACGTCACGGAGGGCCCCTCCCACGAGGTCGATCGGCGCGAACAGGCGCCGCCGACCACGCAGGCGGCTTCGGTGACGGGGGTCGGCAAGTCGGACCGGGCGGCGACCGACCCGGCCGCGCAGGCCGCGGCGGCCAAGGCCCGCCGGATGCGCACGCTCAAGGACGCGGCGCGCGAACTGTTCCTGGTCGCGCTGCTGTTCGGCGTCTACAAGCTCGGGCGCGGCCTGGCCTCGGGTGAGACCGGCACCGCGTTCTCCAACGCCAAGCAGTTGCTGACCATGCAGAAGGACCTGCGCCTGCCGGACGAGGCGGCGATCCAGGACTGGTTCATGCAGTCGCACGCCGCGGTGACGTTCTGCAACAAGTACTACGCCTACGTGCACTTCCCGGCGACGGTCGCGTTCCTGCTGTGGTTGTGGATCCGCCATCGCGAGCACTACAAGTGGGTCCGCAACATACTGGCGATGATGACCGGCGCCGCGTTGATCATCCACATCCTGGTCCCGCTCGCGCCGCCGCGGAAGATGCCCGGCTTCACCGACACCGGCATGGACGCGGGCGACTCGCCGTACTCCGGCGCGGGCGCCAAGATCGCAAACCAGTTCGCCGCGATGCCGTCGTTGCACGTGGGTTGGGCCGTGGTGGTCGCGCTCGGGGTCGCGGCGGTGTGGCACACGGCCGGCTCCGGACGCAAGGTGGCGAGTTGGGCGGTCTGGCTGCACCCCGCGATAACGCTGCTGGTGGTCGTGGTGACCGCGAACCACTACTGGATGGACGCGGTGGTGGCGGTGTTGTTGATGATCTTCGCACTGGCGGTACTGCCCGGGCCGGATCGGGCCACGCAGCGCGGGTTGATCCGGCCGATCCCGGCGCCGCGGATAGCGCGCTAGGGGCAGTCCCCCGGATCCCGGCGCCGTGGATGGCGGGCCGGGGGCAGTTTCCGGACCTCGGCGCCGCGGACTGCCGGCTGGGGGCGGTTCCCCGGACAGGTCCCGGCCGCGAGGGCGCGGGCGGGCGCCGCCGGTCGTGGTCGAACCCGTGGGTCGCCGGTTGCGGCCGATCGAGTGGGTCCGAGTTCCCCGCCGTCGCGGTGGGCATGATGCTCAGATGCCCGTCACCTTCCCCTCCGGGGGCATCCGTGCCAAGACCCCGGCCGGCCGGTGGGTGTTGCTCGCCACCGTGCTCGGCTCAGGCATGGCGATGCTCGACTCGACCGTGGTCAACGTCGCGCTGCCCAGCATCGGGAACTCCTTCGACACCTCGCTCGCGGCGCTGCAATGGACGATCAACGCGTACACCCTCACGCTGGCCGGACTGATCCTGCTCGGCGGCGCGCTCGGGGACCGGTACGGGCGGCGCCGGGTGTTCGTGATCGGCGTGGCCTGGTTCGCGGTGGCCTCGCTGTTGTGCGGGATCGCGCCGAACGTGGACATGCTGATCGCCGCCCGTGCGCTCCAGGGCATCGGCGGCGCGCTGCTGACGCCCGGTTCGCTGGCGATCATCCAGGCCACCTTCCACGCCGACGACCGGGCCCGGGCGGTGGGCACCTGGTCGGGTCTGGGCGGCGTGGCGAGCGCGATCGGACCGTTCCTGGGCGGGTGGCTCGTGGACGCGGTCAGTTGGCGCTGGGTCTTCCTGATCAACCTGCCGCTCGCGGCCGTGACCATCGTGGTGGCGCTGCGTACCGTCCCGGAGACCTTCGACCCGCAACCCCGGGGCCGCTTCGACGTGACCGGCGCGGTGCTGGCCGCGCTGGCGCTCGCGGGGGTGACCTGGGCCCTGGTCGAGGCACAGACCACTCCGGTGGCGGCGGGCCTCGCGGGCGCGGCCGGGGTCGCGACGGCCGTGGTGTTCGTCGCCGTGGAGAAGCGCACGCGCGAGCCGATGTTGCCGCTGGACATCTTCCGGGTCCGGTTGTTCACGTCGGTCAACATCGTGACGTTGTTCGTGTACGGCGCGCTGGGCGCGTTCATGCTGCTGCTGGTGCTCGAACTCCAGACGGTCGCGGGGTACTCGGCGCAGCAGGCCGGCTTGTCGCTGCTGCCGGTGACCATGGTCATGCTGCTGCTCTCGGCCCGGTCGGGCGACCTGGCCCGGCGGATCGGCCCGCGCCCGCAACTGACGCTGGGCCCGCTGGTGTGCGCGGGCGGCCTGCTGACGTTGCTGCGGATCGGCCCCGACGCGTACTACCCGGCCGTCGTACTGCCCGGCGTGCTGATCTTCGGCCTGGGGCTCGCCGTGCTGGTCGCGCCGCTGACGGCGACGGTGCTGGCGTCGGTGGACGTCAGTCGGGCGGGCATCGCGAGCGGGGTCAACAACGCGGCGGCCCGCGCGGCGGGCCTGCTCACGGTCGCCGGACTGCCGGCCCTGGTCGGCCTGTCCGGTGACGGCTATCGGGACCCGGGCGTGGTGGACACGGGCTTCGACCGCGCCCTGTGGATCTGTGCGGGTCTGCTGGTGCTGGGCTCGGCGGTGGCCTGGTTCACCATCACGCCCGAATCGCTGGCCCCGACGGAGCCGGAGGCCGAGCGGGCCAAGCCGTGCGTGCGCGTGGGCTGCGACATGGCCGGGCCGCCGCTGGATCCGGGGCACGAGGAGGTGGGGACGGGGCGGTAGGGACGTGGGGGCGCCGGCGCGCGGATGTTGCGCGATCCGGTTCGGGACGAGGGGGTCACGGTGTCGCCGACCACGCCGTGCCCGGGCGAGACCGATCGGGGGGCGGGCGACATCGTGGGGTCGAGCATGGTCGGGTGATCGCCGATGGCACGGCGACCCGGGGCCCGGGTCGGCGGCCGGGGTCCGGAGGTCCGGCCGGCTCGGGTGGACGGGTCGGTTCGGGGCGCCGGGCGGATGGGGGCCGGTGGCCCGTAGCGTGGCCGCGGATGTGCGTCGGTTGTGCGGCGGTGAGGAAAGGGCGGCGGGATGGATACCGGGGTCGATGGGCTCGTGGTCAAGGTCGAGGGCGAGGTGGCGACGCTGCGCATCGATCGCCCGCACGCCCGCGGCGCGTTGACCGCCGCGATGTGGGAGGCGCTGCCGGGGACGTTGGCGGCGCTGGAGGCCGACCCCGAGGTGAGCGTGCTGGTGCTGACCGGCACCGACGGGGTGTTCTCGGCGGGGGCCGACATCCGCGAACTGCGCGGTCACTACGCGACGGCCGAGGCGGCGGACGCCTACCACGCGCTGAACTCGGCCGCAGAGCAGGCGTTGGCGGCGTTCGCGAAGCCGACGATCGCGTATGTGCAGGGCCCGTGCGTGGGCGGCGGATGCCAGTTGGCCGGGGCCTGCGACCTGCGCTTCGCGGACACGACGGCGCGATTCGGGGTGACGCCGGCCAAGCTCGGGATCGTCTACGACGCGGGCTCCACGGCCCGGCTGGCCCGGCTGGTGGGCGTTTCGACGGCCAAGTACCTGCTGTTCTCGGCCGAACTGATCGACGCGGCCCATGCGCTGCGGGTCGGGCTGGTGGACGACGTCTTCGACCCGACCGAGGCCGACGAGAAGGTCTACGGCTTCGCCCGCACGATCGCGTCCCGCTCCCAACTGACGATCCGGGCCGCCAAGGACCTTTTGGCGACGGACACCACGGACCCGACACGGCTCGCCGCGTGGCGCGACACGTGGGAGCGCGAATCCCGCGGCTCGGCCGACGTCCGGGAGGGCCTGGCCGCCTTCACGGAACGACGCGCCCCGCGCTTCGCTTGGCCCCGGTAGCCATGCTCGTGGCCGCGTGGCCCTGATGGGTCCATGCGGCTCGGGTTCGCTTGGCTGCGCTCGCGAGGCACTCGGCTTTGATGGTGTGCCCACCCGCCCACCCGTTGCGTGTGTTCGATGGCTGCGGGTTTTTGGTGACCGGTGGGCCCGGTCCGGCCTGTCGAGCATGTGGTGTGGCTGCTGCGGGCTTGGGCGCATGGTGCTGCGGTTGCGCCTCGGGTTGCTTTGGGTTGTGTACCCACCCGCTCCACCCGTTGCGTTTGGTGCGGAGGCTGGGGTTTTACGGGCGGCGGCGTGACCTGCTCCGGCCCCGCGGCCTCCGGTGTGGCCGGCCGCGGGCGGGTGGGATTGGGGCGTCAGGGGCGGTGTGGGGGCGGGGTCCGGCTCCTCGGCTTCGTGGATCCCCGGTGTGGTCGGGGATTTCGGGGCGGTGTGGCGCTTGGTGTGGCCGGCGTGGAGTTTTGGGGCTGAGGCGGCTGGGTCGGCCTCTCTGGCGCGGGTGGGGCTGCTCGCGGGTGGGTGGGTCAACCACGAGAACGAGGCGGGCTTTCCCTGAGTCGCCGAGTTCGGCTGCGGATTGGCGCGTCAGCGCCCACGATGTGGGTGGGTATTCGTGATCGACGTGCGGAGCGCGGAGAGCGGCGGAGCCGCGGGTTTGGGCTTTGTGGCCCGGAGCGAAGCGGAGGGACGCGAAGCCCCGAGCGAGGGG